>CALGGN010000174.1 GCA_937915915.1 uncultured Selenomonas sp.
GGCATCCGAAAAACCATTGAAAGCATCAACGCAAATGCAGTGAAGGCGGCGTAAAGGGATGTTTTTCCCAGAGCGGAAACAAGGAGCATGAAATGGTAACAGGAGAACTGAAGAACAAAATCGACAGCCTTTGGGAAATCTTTTGGACGGGAGGCATTACAAACCCTCTGGCCGTCATTGAACAAATGACTTACCTAATGTTCATCCATGATCTGGATGATACGGACAACCGTCGTGCCAAGGATGCGGCTATGCTGGATCTCCCGTATCAAAGCATCTTTGACCGTGAAGTGAAGGTCGGAGACAAAGTGTTTGAAGGCCATCAGCTCAAGTGGAGCACCTTCCACGACTTCCCCGCCGAAAAGATGTATTCCGTCGTGCAGGAGGGAGTTTTTACCTTCATCAAGACTCTGCATGAGGATAAAGACAGCGCCTATTCCAAGTACATGGGCGACGCCATCTTCTTGGTGCCGACGGCTTTGATGCTGGACAACATCGTCACGGCAATGGACGGCATCTATGAGCAGATGGCGCAAATCCAAACTACGGATGTCCGAGGGGATGTCTACGAGTACCTGCTCTCCAAAATCTCAACGGCAGGCGTCAACGGACAGTTCCGCACGCCCCGGCATATTATCCGCATGATGGTGGAACTGGTTGCACCCAAAGCGGACGACGTGGTATGCGATCCCGCCTGCGGCACATCGGGATTTTTGGTGGCTGTCAGCGATTACCTTCGGGAGAACCGCAAGCAGGAGATTTTCTTCGATCGCCGAAACAAAGAACACTACATGAGCCGCATGTTCCACGGCTTTGATATGGATCGGACCATGCTACGCATCGGTGCCATGAACATGATGACCCACGGCGTGGAAAATCCCATGATCGAGTATCGTGATAGTCTTTCCGATCAGAATCCGGACAGAGAGAAATACAGCCTGATTCTTGCCAATCCGCCCTTCAAGGGAAGCCTGAACGCAGATATTGTCTCGGCGGATCTCCTGAAAATCTGCAAGACGAAAAAGACGGAACTGCTTTTCCTGGCGCTCTTCCTGAGAATCCTGAAAACAGGCGGACGCTGTGCCTGCATCGTACCGGACGGCGTGCTCTTTGGTTCCTCCACCGCCCACAAGGCAATCCGAAAGGAACTGGTGGACGGAAACCGGCTGGAAGCGGTAATCGCCATGCCCTCCGGCGTGTTCAAACCCTACGCGGGGGTGTCCACCGCCGTCCTGATTTTTACCAAGACAGGGCACGGCGGCACAGACAAGGTCTGGTTCTACGATATGAAAGCCGATGGCTTTTCCCTTGATGACAAGCGCAGTCCAATGGAAGAAAACGACATTCCCGACATTCTGTCGAGGTTCCATGCCTTGGAGCAGGAGAAAGACCGCAAACGGACGGAGCAGAGCTTCCTTGTGCCTGTGGAGGAAATACGGGAGAATGGATATGATCTGTCCATCAACAAGTATAAGGAAGTGGAGTATCAAAAGGTGGAGTATCCGAGTACTTTGGAGTTGATGACAAGGCTGGATGAGTTGGATATGGAATATGGTGATGGCAAAGAGCGTTTGAGGGGAATGTTGGGATGAAAGGTTATGCAACCCTAAAAGAGTTGGGAGCAATCATTACTGGAAACACCCCCAAGACTAGTGAAACAGAAAACTATGATTCAAACGATATTCCCTTTGTAAAACCTAGCGACTTGCATGAATCTGATATATGGGAATTAACGAGTGCTGAAAATCATATCTCTGAAAAGGCACGTGGCAAAGCTCGTATTGCTCCGTCAGGAACTGTACTATGCACTTGTATAGGTATAATAGGGAAGATTGGTATTGTGTCAAATGAATGCGCCTTTAACCAGCAAATTAACGCCATTATTCCAGATACGAAAAAGGTTATCCCACACTATTTAGCATATGCAATAAGTTCCAAGAAAAATTATATGCAAGAAAAAGCCAATGCAGCCGTAGTTCCTATAATAAACAAAACACAGTTTGGTGCTCTATCAATCCAAACACCATCGCTAGACAAGCAAAGAAATATTGTGAATGTTTTGTTTTCATTGGAAGCTCTTATTTCTAATCGTCAACAGGCACTTTCTCTGCTTAATACTCTCGTCAAATCACGGTTTATCGAGATGTTTGGCGACCCGGTGACGAATCCGATGGGGTGGGAAGTAAAGAAGCTCAGTGATATATGTGTGGTAGGTTCAAGCAAACGTGTATATCAAAGCGAACAGACATCGATGGGAGTCCCTTTTCTGCGAATATCTGACTTGGTGTCGAGAATAACCACTCAAAAGGAAAGTTGCGATTTACACATCCCAGAGGAATTGTTCAACAAATTTGAACAACAAGGATTGGTTCCCAAGGCTGGGGATATATTGGTTACAGCCAGAGGAACATTGGGACTGTGTTACATCATCAAGCCGGATGACAGATTTTACTTTCAGGACGGCATGATTAGCTGGGTGCATACGAGTGAAGCAGAAGTCAATCCCGTCTATATATCGTACCTGTTTGATTCGCAGGGAATACGACGGCAAATTGATAGCGTGATTGCTGGCTCAACGGTGGCATATCTCTCCATTGCTCAACTTGGAAAATTTGACATATTGATGCCTCCCATCGACCTCCAAAACCAATTCGCCGATTTCGTAGCCCTCACCGACAAATCGAAATTTGCCGTTCAGCGCAGTATCGACACTTTGCAAACATTGAAAGCAAAGCTGATGCAGGAATATTTTGGATAAGTGTGTAGATGGAAAGGACACCCCAAAAGCCTTCCCCTTGAGGGGAAGGTGCCCCGAAGGGGCGGATGAGGTGTCACGAGGTGTCGTTTCATGAATAAGAAAAACAATCCTTCACTAACCGAAAATGCACAAAAACTACGAAAGAATATGACAAAAGAAGAACGAAAGTTATGGTATGATTGTTTAAGAAAATTACCTGTTACCATAAATCGACAAAAAGTCTTTGGCAAATACATTCTTGATTTTTACTGTGCAAGTGCAAAGATTGCGATAGAATTAGACGGTTCCCAACACTATGAAAGCGAAGGAAAAGCCAAGGATGAGGAACGTGATAAATACCTCAACGAGCGTGAAATAACAGTTCTTAGGTATTCTAATCGTGAGGTGAACACGCAATTTACAAGTGTTAGTGATGACATAATACGCCACCTCATCCACCGCTGAAGCGGTCCCCCTTCCCCTCAAGGGGAAGGCTGAGTTTGACAAATCGAAATTGACCGTTCAGCGCAGGATTGACACATTGCAGACATTGAAAACAAAGCTCATTCAGGATTATTTGGGGTGACAGTGCCAACATTTGACTAAACCTTCCAAAAGTGGTATTATACTTCCATCCTAGGATATTTTTCTTAATTGAATGTATAATTTAGACAATTGCTTTTGCCGTTCCTTGCGGGGTTCGTTCCCTTTGAGGCGGTTGACGGATGGAAAGGTTTTGATCGATATGTTCCATGTTGCAAATGCTTTTAAGCATGTTAATATAAATAAAGTTACGAGAAAGATCATGAGATTGGTCAGGAGCAAGAAGCGGCGCAACAAGAAGCCGATCGTGCCCCATGAGATGCTCCACAGCGTTTCCTGCCCGGGGATTGCAGGAAATACCGTTGGTCTCAGGCAGTGCGCAGAACTCATCAAGATAGCGCAGGAGATGGACTGCACGATCTATATCGCGGCAAATCATCGCTACGTCAAAGCCGTGAGCATTTTGGAGCTCCTGAAGCTGCATATCGGGAAGGGTACGCTGGTGGTGCTGACGATCAAGGATGGAGATACGAAGGAAGTGCTGCGGCGGTGTATCGATGTGATGGGTTTTTTGGAGTGCTCATGACGACGGAGCGTGACCAACGGAGAAAACTGCCGATAGGAAAACAAGTCCCCGCTGCGGCGGGGATTTGTTTTCTCCCTACACACGTCGGGATGAGGTGAGTGCCATATGCGTCTGGAAACGAGGAATCTGTCTGTTTCGATTGGGGGAAAGGAAATTCTTTCCCATGTGGACTTGAGCTTTTCCGAGGGGCGCCGCACGGCAATCATCGGACCGAACGGTGCCGGAAAATCTACGCTGTTGCGCGCTTTGGCGTCTCTTTTCACGGATTATGCGGGCGATGTGCTGCTGGGCGGAGTGAATGTCAAAAGCATAGGCAGGAAACAGGCGGCGCGCCAGATGGCGATTCTGCCGCAGAGTATGCAGGCGCCTCCCGATATCACGGTGCGGCGTCTGGTAGACTATGGCAGATTCCCTTATCGCGGTATGTTCACGAGCAGCAATCCAAAGGAAGACCGCGAGGCGGTGGAATGGGCGCTTTCCGTCACGAGGCTCACGGACTTCCAGCATCGGCAGGTGATTTCCCTGTCGGGAGGGGAGCGCCAGCGGGCATGGATCGCGATGGCGCTTGCACAGCGGCCCAAGATTCTGCTTCTGGATGAGCCGACAACCTATCTGGACATTGCGCATCAGCTGGAGGTCATGCAAATTATCCGTCATGTCAACGAGAAATACGGTATGACGGTCATTATGGTACTCCATGATATCAATCATGCGCTGCAATATGCAGATGAAATCGTGGTGATCAAAGATCATGGCATCTATGGGCAGGGTGCGCCCCGTGATGTGCTGACCGTGGAGATGCTTGCCCGGGTCTTTGGCGTACAGGCGGATATTTTTACAAACAGCCGTGGAATCACTGTGCTTTCGCCGATTTCCATCGCAAGAAACTATTCATGAATAAGAGGAAATCACAAAGTCCGTGTCGAATATACCATAGATACGAGAACAGATGGAAATGAGGCAAGGAGAACATGCTGCAGAAAACCTATACAACCTATACGATGAAAGACGTGGTCCAGGCTGTGCAGGAAGTCTGCGCGATGCCTGAACGCACGGCATCGAAGTGCATTCTGCTGAAAATGCTTTTTTCAAAGACCTCGGAGGAACAGGCCGAGTCGGTACGGAGATATATCCAGTCCGCTTTGCCGGATATCAAGATCGTTGGCATGCTGCAGACAGAGTTCGGCAATGTGTACGATGCACAGCATCTCAACATTGTCTTAGGATTTCATTTTTTTGAGCAGTCCGAAGTGGAAATCCGAGAGTATGGGGGACGGGAGGATTATACGGCTTTAGGGCGCAGCCTCGGGCAGGAATTGCAGGATATGCCATATGTGAAGGGCATCGAAGTTTTTTTTGCGGGGCGCAGCCAGTACCTGACCAGTTTTATGGATGAGCTTTCTGCCGAAAATGAAAATATCCCGATTTTTGGCGTCGATGTGGAGGTTGAGGATCTCTACACGCTGCAGCAGTCCAAAAATTTCTTCAGTGAAATCACACATTCCGAGATTCCTCATTATCTGGTGTCCGATCATGTGTTCCTGCACGGTATGGTGTTGGTACTCTATATGGGACAGGATCTGCATTTGCAGGTGGATTACATCCTAGGCTGGAAAGCGCTGGGACGCTATATGACAATTTCCGGTGTGGAGGAGAATCACATAGATCGGAAGAGCGTCGTGTAGGGAAAGA
>CALGGN010000175.1 GCA_937915915.1 uncultured Selenomonas sp.
TATATGCGGCAGGTTGCGCTGTTGACGCTCATGGCGCAGGTGGGGAGTTTCCTGCCCGCGCAGGAAGCTTCGATTTCTCCCGTAGACCGTATCTTTACAAGGATTGGTGCAAGTGATGATCTGGTGAGCGGGCGGAGCACCTTCATGATTGAGATGAATGAGGTTTCCCAGATTTTGAAATACGCGACGCAAAACAGTCTGGTGATTCTGGACGAAATCGGACGCGGCACCAGCACCTTTGACGGCATGAGCATTGCCCGCGCTGTCATGGAGCACATCGAGAAGAAGATACATGCCAAGACCTTGTTCGCAACCCACTATCATGAACTCACCGATTTAGAAAATGAGCATATCAGGAATTTCTGCGTGGCGGTCAAAGAGCGGGGCGCTCAGGTGGCATTCCTGCGCCGCATCATAGCAGGGAGCGCGGATAAGTCTTACGGCATCCATGTGGCGCGGCTGGCAGGTCTTCCGAAGACCGTCACGGAACGGGCGGAAAAAATCCTGCATCAGCTGGAAACAAAGGCAGAGGCCTTGCAAGAGCAGGAAATTCCGCCCCCATCCCAAGAGCCCTCCATCGATACAGGCATGAGTTCCTTATTTTCTGCAGGTCTCCAGAGTGCAATCCTGGAGCTTGATATTATGACCATGACCCCTCTGGAGGCTATAAATGAATTGTACCGCCTGCAGGAACGGACGAAGAGGGAGGCAGGGATTTCATGAGCATCGTGCACGTACTGGACGAAAATACCATCAACAAGATTGCGGCGGGCGAGGTCGTGGAGCGTCCTGCTTCGGTGATCAAGGAACTGATCGAAAATGCGATCGATGCAGGTGCGGATCGTATCGAGGTGGAGATCCAGGCAGGCGGCACGAGCCTGATGCGCGTGACGGATAATGGCAAAGGCATGAGCATGGAGGATGCCAAGCTTGCTATCCAGAGACATGCCACAAGCAAGATACAGGATGTGGGGGATTTGCTGTCCATCGGCACCCTTGGATTTCGCGGCGAAGCGCTTCCGACCATTGCCTCTGTTTCCCGATTTTCCATGCGCACGCGGCAGGAAGGGGAAGAGCTGGGGACCCTTGTCCTCATTACAGGGGGAAAAGAGCCTGAGATCCGCGAAACAGGATGCAGTCTCGGCACCACGGTTCAGGTGGAGGACTTGTTCTTCAATACCCCTGCACGCAAGAAATTTCTGAAGACAAACCATACCGAGGCTTCCAAGATCAATGATTTCCTTGTGAAGCTCGCCCTTTCCCATCCGGAGATTGCTTTCCGCTTCATCAATGGAAGCAAGACCTCCGTTGTGACCCCCGGAAACGGGAATCTCTATGATGCCATCAAGAGCATTTATGGCAAACAGACCGCTGATTCTCTGCTTGCCCTGGATTTCGAAGATGCGGAGCTTCGGCTTTCGGGCTATATCACAAAGCCCAATATGCTCAAGAGCAATCGCGGCTGGCAGACCTTTATCGTCAACGGTCGTATCATCCAGAACAAGGCTATGGCAAAGGCCATCGACAATGCCTATCGCGCCATGATTCCCAAGAGCGGCTTTCCGTTGGCTGTGCTGAATCTGACCGTTCCTCAAAACAGTATTGATGTGAATGTGCATCCCCAAAAAACGGAAATGAAATTTGAAGACGAAAGCCGTATGTTCAAGGCAGTCTACAAAGCCGTCCTGGATGCGCTCCGTCCCGCAGGGCAGCAGCTTCATGATATTGCGGCGGTAGTTCCGAAGGCGGAACGTCATTACACGATGGAGCCGATGCAGTTCATTCCGGCTTCCGAGCCTGCAGCTTCCAAAAATGATTTCGGCGGTTCCTCTTCATCTCCCGCAAAGCAAGCACTTTCCAAGACTTCCTCATACAATGCGCCTCGTACGATCTATGAGGCTGTGACCAGAGTTTCGCCAGCTGAACATATGAGTTTTCATGAGGCACAGGAGCTTTTGCATGGTCGGACCGAGCAAGGGACGATGCAGACCGGGAACGGTTCCATGCCTCCGGCCGATTCTTCGGAGGCTGCTGCGGAAAAGCCGACGGCAGAGAAGGCACATGGATTGGATGCCATGGCGCAGGATGGCAATATCATCCCCATCGGGCAGGTGGATCTCTGCTATATTATCGCCCAGGACGCAAAGGGCCTCTACATTGTGGATCAGCATGCAGCGCATGAGCGCGTTCTGTTCGATAAATTCTCTGCAATGGCAGAGGGGATTCCGTCCCAGCAGCTTCTGGTGCATCTGGTGCTGTCCTTTGATGGGAAGGAAACAGAGCTGATTGAAACCCATCGGGAACTTTTCCGAAACCTTGGCTTCACCATGGAGCCTTGCGGCGACAGGGAGTTCCGTCTGATGGAAGTGCCATCGGATGTGCCCGTAGGGGAGGCGGAGGATATTCTTCGGGAGATACTTGCAGATCTGCAAGAACATCACGCGACCTCCGCCAAGGAAATACGCAAAGCATGTATCGCGACCACAGCGTGCCGTGCAGCGATCAAGGCCGGAGAGGAACTTAATCTGCGGCAGATGCAGATCCTGCTGGAGGAACTGTCCACTACGGCATACCCCTATACCTGTCCTCATGGCAGGCCAACTATTTTGAAATTCAGCAGCGACGAATTGGCGAAGATGTTCAAGCGTACAGGTTTCTGACGAGTGCATTCGACTAATTACAACTAATTGCAGAAGGAGGTAAGTGTATGGACTACGGGGAATGGCTGACCGATGACCTGCGACAGGAGATTCTGCGCGCTTTTCCGGAGGTCCAATACAGCCGAAATCTGTTTCCTGTCTCTTGCCCTGAAAAAGCCGTCGGCAAATTTTTCCATTCCTTGCCCAAAAGCTGCAAGCGCTGGGCTTCGGGACGCTCTGCCTTTTCGGCTTCCCTGAGTCAAGTCCAGGATTATCATGGGGATACTTTTTTCATCGAGCATGCAAAGCTGGATGATCTATGGCATCTTTATCTCATTTTTACCGAGGGGATGCTCACGCTCCTTGCGGTGACAAGAAATGACGCCATTCAGGAGGAAATCGAAGAGCACTTGCAAAATTGGGACTGGGTCATACAATTCGGTTCGGAAATGGAAGGTTTCGTAAAAAAGCCGATGGAAGAGTTCCTCTCACTCGCTTATTGCTATTTTGAGAAAGATCCCTTTAAAATTTCTTCCAAGACTTTTGCCATGCTTTTTGATACGGAATTGGATCTGGTGCTGGATGATGATGAGCTGGAGGCCGTGGAAAGCTGGCAGCAGCAGGAACTCACTCATATTTTCCTGACAGGAGAGCGTGGCGCGGGAAAATCCACGTCGGGCTTTCTATGGCTGGCACAGCGTTCCGTATCAAGCCGAAATCGCCTTTACATCGCGCAGTCAAAAAAATCTGAGACAAAAGCAAAATGGCTGCACGAGTATGAGAACCAGAAGCTGCTGGCCATGAAAAAGGAACGGCTTCCGGACATTCGCTATACGAATTGTTTCCGATTTTTCCTGCAGGCCGCAGCGCCGTACTTAACGGACGGCGTAAAGGTATGGAAAGAGGAGGAAAGCTATCAGGCCTTCTGTGAACTCGGCGAATATCTTCCTTCGATCTTCTGGAAGGATATTCCGGGAGACAGTCTGCAGGAACAGGTGCGCAGTGTCTGGAACGAGATCCATGGCATCATCAAAGGAGCCGTGTTCAACAGAAAGACCAGGCAGCTCCATGAACCCCTTTCCAGGGCGCAGTATCAGAGCATGAAGTCCTTTCGGAAGGATGAATCCGAGGCATCGTCTTTCTTTATGACGGCAACCGGTGCCGGAACGCTCTATAAGATTTATGAGCGCTATGAAAATTATCGTATTTCCCATCATGCGCTGGATGAAAATGACCTTGCCCGTGTCATTCTGGAACATGCGGCAACTATCGAGGCATCAGATCTGTCGGCAGAAACAGATATTGCCTTTGCGGACGATATCCAATGGCTCACCGAGATACAGCTCCAGACGCTTCTGTACTTGCTGCAAGGGACAAAGCAGCGGATGCTTGCAGCGGATACAAAGGAACAGCCTTCCTTTTTCCAGACAGGGTTGGCACAGCAATTGATTGAGTCCGATAGCACAAAAGCGGACGGCATGGAGCGGATTGTGCTCCGAAGGAACTATCGTGAGAGGCAAAAACCGAAGGATGGCATCCTCTGGCTGAACCAATGGGACGAAAACGATGCAGAGGAAGCAGTTTTCGATGAAGCGTGGTTCCGTTTCCTTTTGGAGGATTATGGAACGGCTCTGGAAATCTATCAATCACGGGCCGAAGAGAATGAATCCATGATCACCATGCTCTGTGAAGGAAGGTATCTGGAATCCGGGCACAAAGATGCAGAAGCGTTGAAGAAATATATGGATCTGGCGGAAAGCTTCCCGCAGGGAATCCGCGAACTTCTCCGGATGCTCGACCGTGATGACCTTGCTGCAAAGATAAAAATTCCCCTTCGGCTCTATTTTTTAGGGGACAAGAAACTGAACCGATATTGCAAGGTAAGCAGCCTGCAAGAAATTTTCATGGAATATCCAAAGGATGAAAAGGACATTTCCATGGGTGACGCATTGAAGGAAATATGCAGTCAATATCCCGTGCTCCGGAAACGTCTGAAAACATGGGAGACAAAAGCATTAGGGAATATAGGCCGCAGGATTTCTGCGATAGATGCTGCTTTGAAAAAGCATTCGGCTTGGCAACGATAAGGCAGGGGGAAAATAGATGAACGAGATTTTTGATATCGATAAATTCAGCCAAAAGGCGCAGCAGCTAACGGAAACCTTGGAAAAGACCGAAAAATACATCAGCGATGTTGACAGTGCCATGACAAGACTGCATGAGGAGATTCGCGAATCGGATATCCATGGGATGCTGGAGGATTACAATGAAGGATTGACCGCCGTAAGCAATAATTGCCAAAACCTCCTGCAGACCTTGAACGATGAACCTCGCAATCTGAAGGAAACAGCGCTGAAACTGAAGGAAACAACGCAGCAAATGGGGGATTCCTATGCGTACCTGGAAGAATTCCGGCAGCATGGGGCGCGTCTCGTCGAGTTGCTGTAAAGTCTCTGGCATTTGGAGGAGCTGGACAAAAAACTTTCGGCCTATGAGGCGGAGCTTGCCAAGACCCAGGTGGCGCTGGAAAATATACGCAAGCAGCAGATGGAAATAGAAAAAATCCCCAATGTGATGAAGTCCATGAAGGAATCCGTCATGACACTGCAGGATCAGTATCTTGAGGCTTCCCATGAATTGATGAAACAAGGCAAGGAAGCTGCAAAGCAGACGGATGAAGTCAAGGAAGTTTTCCAGAAGAACGAAAATCTGCAAAAGGAATTGCAAGGACAGGTGAAATTCTTTACGGTCGGCATCTATGCCATCATTGTCATGAACACGCTGATGATGGTGTTTCTTGCGATATTCCTGATCAAGGAGATATTTTTTTCAGCATGAAGAAAGACTGGTCAGAAAGAACGATTGTCACGACGGGAAGAAAATTCCATGCGGACAGCGTGGCACTTGCGCAGAAAACGGCACAAAAACTCGATGTTCCCTATGTGGAAAGAAAAAATGCCTCTATCGAGGAGTTGAGAGCAGAATACCAAAAAGATCTGGTGCTGGTGGCAAAAAAAGGTCTCCTGATGCTGGAAACAAAGGATGGCGAACTCTTCTTCCATCCCAATATGGCACATCTGCGGCTTCGGAATCTGCGCTTTACCGATCAGGGAGACCGCATGGCGGAAGCCATGGGACTCCAAATCGGCATGTCCGTATTGGACTGTACGCTGGGCTTTGCGGCAGACGCGATCGTAGCCAGCTTTCTGACAGGCGCGGAGGGCAATGTCACGGGCATAGAATCCAGCCCTCTGATTGCTGAAATCACAGGCTATGGCCTCGCGCATTTTCACGCGGAAAACTATCCGATCCAGGAAGCCATGCGCAGGATCCGTGTCATTTCCATGGACTGCATGGATTTTTTGCGTCAGGCAGAAGCGGATTCCTACGATATCGTCTATTTCGATCCCATGTTCCGCTATCCGCTGATGGACAGCAAGAATCTCAATCCGCTGCGTTCCATTGCAGACCATCGTCCGATTTCCACAGAAGCAATCCGTGAGGCAAAACGTGTGGCAAGGATGCGCGTCGTCTTAAAAGAAACCGCAAAAAGCACGGAATTCGATCGGCTGGGATTTCCACGCAAAACCGGAGGAAGATACAGCAAGGTTCAGTACGGTGTCATTGAGTTGGCAAAATGTGATACAATCGTCGAAAATGGATGCGGTTTTAGATAACGTTTTCTTTTACGATTTTCTTGTAAGGTGCAAGGGTTTTGTTGCAGGAAATTAAGGAGTTTTTTTCAAAAATCTCCTGTGTACAGAGTTTTATGAAGCCGAAAATAACATGCGGCGTGGTATCTGTATGCCGGAGATTTTTAATTAATGATTCTAATGTGTATAATAGAAGTTATAGATATTAGAAATAGTCAGATAATTTATACTTATTATGGATGATATTTTTGCACATTAGACAATTAGGATGATGATGTGCTATACTGTTCGTGATATATTGTTTTCGAGGTGATGATTTTGAACCAGCAGCAATCACGGCAAATGGTCGCCATGAGCAATGGCGCATCCAATACTTTCCTTCCGCCCGATTATCTTCGGGAAAGCAGCATCAGTCCGGATGATTTCATCAAAAATTTCGCCAGATTTCTTCCTTTATATATACGAGGGAACCGTCCGGCCCAGGACACACTTGCGAACTATGAGAGTTCCATCCGGCTGTTCCTGAGCTGGTGCATGGAAACCATGGGCATGCATCCCTTTGCGGTACACGATATGCACATGCGTCTTTATGTGACCTATCTGAAGCAGAATAAGGGTTTCATGGATACGACGGTTGCACTGAAGATCAGCGCCATCCGCACGTTCTACAAGATGGCCATCAAGCTTGGCTTTATCCCGCAGAATCCCTGCGATGATATCGAGACGCCGGTGCCAAGGATCAGCGATATGGACTTCAAGTATTACACCGTGGAGCAGATCCGGGAAATCTGCGATATCTTCCGAAAAGACTCTCCTCTCATGTGCGCGAGGAATCAGCTCGCGGTCTACCTCATGGGTGTCGAGGGCCTGCGCTCGATTGAGGTGATCCGCCTGAACGATGAGGATATCAACTATCAGGATCAGTCCATCTATATTCGGGGCAAAGGGCATGACGGCATGATCTTCCCCTGCGCACAGACCTTTGAGACTCTGATGAAGTACCTCAGCCTGCGGGGGCCTGTGCTGAAAGAAAACAACAAGTTCACGCCTACGATCATCTGTCTCGGCAACCGCGCCTATGGAAAGCGCATCACAAGAAATGGCTTGCGGCTTGTGATGAACAAGGCGCTGGAGCAGGCAGGCCTGAAATACCCCGGGCATTCCTGCCATACCCTCCGGCACAGCTGCGCCACGAATCTCTACCATGAGACGCGCGATATCCGTGTCGTCCAGGAAACCCTGCGGCATGTCAATCCGAACATCACCGCACGCTACACCCATGTCCATGACCGCAAGGAAAAGCGCTATACCTCCATGGTAGCGCCATCACAGAACGCAAACTGAATCACCAAAAAATAGAAGCCACGGCTGAAAAACCGTGGCTTCCATCATTTATCTCTATTTCATTTTGGTTAAAATGTAAACGACAATCATGAGCACAGCAACGATTGTCACGGTCGGAACCCATTTGGAACTGTTCTGCTTGCGGGCATACGTATTGAACTGTTGCTTCTCGCTGGGTGTCATGGACTGATAGATGACCGTGAACATATCGATCTGATCGATGCTTCCGGTTTGCAACGCATACAGCCGTTTCAGTTCCTCTTCTGAAAACTGATGTTCCGCGCCGTTCGTACTCGTTTTTGCGATATCTGCGAAATTTTCTGCAGCCATGATGCTCATTCCCTTCCTATGCTCTATATATGCGGCGAATCATCCTTGACATGATTATAGCGTATTTTTGCAAGAAAAGAAACATCATTTACCAAATATCGTCAATATAATGATTCCTTACTGTTTGCCGCACATGTATGCCGTGAATTTCTGGATCTGTTCCCTACGGATCCATTCCGCGATCTTCTTCCCGCGGAGCTCCTTCGGTGCGTCATTTCCGGAGACCGCCAGCAGCAAAGGAAGTATCTCCTCTGCATACTGCAGATAATCCGGCAGGCTTCCGTGATCTGCAAGGATAATGTCATTGAAATCCTTGATGGATAGTTTTGACTTGTGAAGCGCTGTCAAGAGATCCACCTTCTTGCCCGGATGTCCGATCCGTGGCGCACGCATATGCATCGAAATTGCAAATTCCGCCATTTCCATCCAAATCTTCGGCAGTGTCATGCGTGCATTCCATTTCCGCAGAACATCTCCTCCACATGTTTCGTGCCCGTAATGATGCGGCAGCATCTCCGCCGGTGTCTGTCCTTTCCCAAGGTCATGGCAAAGCGCAGCAAATCTTGTCTCCGCCTTGGTGTTCCGCTTTGCGACAAAATCCACCACCAGCATGGAATGCTCGAAGGCATCTCCCTCCGGATGGAAATCCTTTGGCTGTGTCTTTCCGATTAGTGCATGGATTTCCGGGAAGCATAGCTGCAAAAGGTCTGCTGCTTGCAGATTCCGGAAAAAGAGAGAGGGCTGCTCGGCAGCCAGTGCTTTGGACAGCTCCGCAAACAGCCGTTCCTGCGGTTCTTCCTTCAATTCCTCTTTGCATGCCCTCATATAGGAAAAGGTCTGCTCTGTAATCGCAAAGCCAAGCTCGGCTGACTGCCTTGCTGCACGCAGGGCGCGTACCGGATCCTCCAGAAAATGCTCGGATACCGGGCGGATTTCTTTCGCACGGATGGCATCCACTCCATGATAGGGATCCAACAGGATTTCCTCCGGAAGCTCCAACGCGATGCTGTTCATCGTGCTGTCCCGCCGATAAAGATCCTCTTCGATCGTGACCGTGGCATCGTATTCCGTCGTAAAGCCCCGATAGCCCCTCCCCGCCTTCTGTTCCTTTCGCGCAAATGCAATTTCGGAAAATTTTTCATTGATTTCTGCCAGATAGACGGGAAAGGATTTCCCCACTCGTTTCGCATCCGGAAAAAGCGCGCAGAAATCCTGTTCCCGGATGCCGGAAATCACATAATCCTTGTCCTTTGGCTCGCGGCCCATAAGCTTATCCCGCACATAGCCGCCCACCACAAAGACACGCCCGCCGGATGAATGTATTCTTTCCACAAATTCCGATTCCTGCACAACAGCACACCCCGCATATATGTCCCGATTTTCTCATGTCACATGCCGAGCTTTATGCTTCCAGCCGATTCCTCCAAGCAATGCTATTGATGCAATGCGCCGTGCAGATTGCTACTGCCAGTGCATCCGCCACATCGTCGGGTTTGGGCGGTTTTGGCAAATGCAGCAATTTCGTCACCATATAGATGACTTGTTCTTTCGTCGCCTTGCCGTAGCCCGTCACGGCCTGCTTCACTTGGAGCGGCGTATGCTCCGCGAGCTGCAGGTGGTTTTTTGCGGCGGACAGCAGCACGATTCCCCTGGCCTGTCCCACGGGGATTGCCGTTGTCACATTGCGGTTGAAGAAAAGCTGCTCCACCCCCATCACATCCGGCTCATGTTTCTTGATGAGCTCGCTCAGCCCATCGTAGAGTTTCAGCAGACGATCCTCCATACGCGCTTTCGGGCTCGTCGTAATCGCGCCGTATTCCCTCGGCACCAGGCGGCTTCCCACTTGCTCCACGAATCCATATCCGCAAATGGCCGTCCCCGGATCGATTCCCAATGCCAACATCGTTCTTCTCCCGATTCTTATCAATAAGGACTGCCAGTGCACTA
>CALGGN010000176.1 GCA_937915915.1 uncultured Selenomonas sp.
TTGTCAACATAAGCTTCAATTTCTGGATTTGATTCCTGTGCGAGAATCTCTTTTACCAGCGGGTGCTCCGGTGCGATGACCATAAAGGTTACGCCCCAGAGAGTGTCCGGCCGTGTTGTAAAGACTTCCAGATCGCCGCCATTTTCCAGTTTGAAGTGAATTGCTGCACCTTCGGAACGACCGATCCAATTGGTTTGCAGTGTACGAACGCGTTCCGGCCAGTCAATGCCGTCGAAATTCAGCAGCTCTTCGGCGTATTTTGTGATACGGAAATACCACTGGTTCAGATCTTTCTTGATGACAGGGGTGCCGCAGCGTTCACAATGCCGGTCTTCGCCCCAGACCTGTTCACGTGCAAGTGTGGTGTTGCAGGTCGGACACCAGTCGACCGGTGAAAATTTTCGGTAGGCAAGATCATTTTTGTAAAACTGCAGGAAGAACCACTGCGTCCAGCGATAGTAGTCCTCACGGCAGGTCTCCACCTCCCGGTCCCAGTCATAGGAAAGCCCCATCTGGTCCTGCTGCCGCTTCATGTTCTCGATATTCTCATAGGTCCATGCAGAAGGCTTCACCCCATGCTGGATCGCGGCATTCTCCGCAGGCATGCCAAAGGCATCGAATCCCATCGGATGCAGTACATTGTAGCCCTCCATCGTCTTATAACGGGCCAGCACGTCGCCAATCGAATAATTGCGCACATGCCCCATGTGCAGATTTCCCGAAGGATAGGGGAACATCTCCAGCGCGTAATATTTCGGACGCTTCTCGTCCATCTCCGTGCGGTAGACATTTCCTTCCTTCCACTTCTTTTGCCATTTTTTCTCGATTTCCTGAGGCGAATACCTTTCCATCTTCCATCCCCCTAAAACAATACCCCGGCTGCAAAACAGCCAGGGTCCTTGGCTTTTCCTCTTTCAACAACGCTTGTATTATACTGCAAAGCTGTATATTTCGTCAATGTTACAGCACGGAATCGGAATTTTTTCATAAACTCCGACAAAACAGACAGGAAAACACCCATCCTTTATCGAAATAGTAGCCTGTGTGTATTTGATAGTATCCAAGGGGGAGTTTTTATGGAAAAATCAAAAGTATATTTCACGGATTTCCGTGTGCAGGTAGGCACAAGCCTTCTGGAAAAGCTCAAACGTCTCTGCATCACGGCAGGTCTTACGAAGATTGATATGGAGGGCAAGTTCGTCGCCATCAAGATGCATTTCGGCGAGATGGGCAATATGGCGTTCCTGCGGCCGCAGTACGCCAAGGTCATAGCGGATCTCGTGAAGGAAAAGGGCGGCATCCCGTTCCTCACGGACTGCAACACGCTCTACCCCGGCAGCCGCAAGCATGCGCTGGAGCATATGAACTGCGCGAACTTCAACGGCTTCAATCCCACGACCACCGGCTGCCAGATCATCATCGGAGACGGTCTGCGGGGCACCGATGAGGCGGAAGTCCCCATCAAGAACGGAGAAGTCCTGAAAACCGCGAAGATCGGACGCGCCATCATGGACGCGGACATCTTCATCAGCCTTGCCCATTTCAAGGGCCACGAGATGACGGGATTCGGTGGCGCCATCAAGAACATCGGCATGGGGTGCGGCAGCCGCGCAGGCAAGATGGAGCAGCATTCCTCCGGCAAGTGCATCGTCGATGCGGAGAAATGCCGCGGATGCCGCCGCTGCGCGAAGGAATGCGGCTCCAACGCCATTACCTACGATGGCGGGAAAGCATACATCAACCCGGACATCTGCAAGGGCTGCGGACGCTGCATCGGCGCCTGCGCCTTTGATGCCATCGAAAACGAGAATTGGGATGCCGGCGACCAGCTGGACCGCAAGATGGCAGAGTACGCTCAGGCCGTCTGCCAGGATCGCCCCTGCTTCCATGTGAACCTTGCCATGGACATCTCGCCGAACTGCGACTGCCACGGCGAAAACGACGCGCCGATCCTTCCCAATATCGGCATGTTCGCGTCCCTTGATCCCGTGGCCATCGACCAGGCCTGCGTGGATGCCTGCCAGAAGGCCACGCCCAACCCCAACAGCCAGCTCTCCGACAATCTCGCAAAGCCTGACTGGAACCATCACCATGACCACTTCATGGACAGCAATCCCAACGTGCATTGGAAAGAAACGCTGGAACATGCGGAAAAAATCGGTCTGGGCACACGCGAATACGAACTAATAAAACTTAAGTAGCACCATTCGGAAAAAAGACGGGGCAGCTCCCATCCAAGAGAGCTGCCCCGTTTCATATGCACTTTACGCCTGTATGTCCACCATAGTCCCAAGATTCGGATCCACCGCCAGCTCCGCGAGCAAATCCTCCGTACCGGTCTCAGCAGTCTCCATTGCCATTTTCAGCACAGCCACGCCCATATCCTGCGCCGCCTGCATTTGATGCATGCTGACGGACATCGCCGCAATGCTCATATCCAGATCCATCTGCCCCACATCCTTTCCCATTCCTTGGTTCACTCGATGTCTCAATTATATCACGATGTTTCAGATTTCGCCAGAGAAAATATCACAGAGCCTTATTTTTGCACAGTTCCTAAATTTTTACTGCAGGACACCTGAGCAATGAATTGTCCTGTTCCTCAGTCTCTTTACATCGTCTGGCCAGCCACAGTAAGTGCTCCTTGT
>CALGGN010000177.1 GCA_937915915.1 uncultured Selenomonas sp.
TTTTCCCCCCCCCCCTCCCGGGTCAGCGGTCGGATTTTCCCCGCCGATGGATTTTCTCATGGCAACTGACGCAAAGGCTCATCAGATTGTCCTCGTCATTGGTGCCACCATCGGAGAGCGGCTTCTTGTGGTGAACCAAAGCGGCCAGTTCTATTTTTCCGTTGGCTTTGCAAGCCTCGCACAGCGGCTCTTTCCTGATGTAGCGGGCGCGTATCTTGCGCCACTGGCTGCCGTAACGCTTGTGATGCACATAGCCGCGCATATATCTGTCGTAGTCCTTGCGGCGCATCCGCAAATGCTCGTCGCAATAGCCGTCCTTGTTCCCCGTCAGCTTCGGGCATCCGGGAAAACGGCAGGGGCGTTTTGGTTTGCTGGGCATTGACTTCATCTCCTTCGAAGCATGAAAAAAGCCCCCGAAGGATTTTCTCCCTCGAAGGCTCATCCGATTTTCCATTTTCGCTGAGTATACCATATCACGCCGGGAGGGGTGAAGGCAAGGTGAAATAAGGTGAAGTCAAGGTGAAATTTGGTGAAGCGGAGGTGAAATTTGGTGAAATGCCATCTGCTGCTCCACCATTTTCAGGGCTTTGGTATGGAGTTGCAATACCCGCCGTTTTGACACATCCATGTCATCGGCGATTGTTTCCCAGGGCAGAAAGCTGATATAGCGAAGCTCCAACAGCGTCCGGCAAGTGGTGTCCTCCACAGCCCAGATGGTCTGCATGGTTTCTGTCTTGACCCGCAGGAGCCGTTCTGTCTCGGTCTCTATCCCCTTGGCCATATCCATCATGGTTGCTATGGCTCCGTCCATCTTGTGATTGTCATGGCTGGCACTTCCCGGCATTCCGCTGAGGGTGGTGGTAACCTTGGTAGCCATTTCCTTGAGCCTCTCAGCCTGATTCATCTTGTCCTGGATACGCTTATCGATTTGCCATGCCCGTTGCAAGTATTCCTTCGCCGTCATAGCCTCACCTCCCCTCAAGC
This sequence comes from uncultured Selenomonas sp., assembly GCA_937915915.1. Lineage (GTDB taxonomy): Bacteria > Bacillota > Negativicutes > Selenomonadales > Selenomonadaceae > UBA9786. The sequence continues at coordinate 985 of CALGGN010000177.1, forward strand.
ATTTCTGCCGTCATCGTTAGATTTTCTTTTGGTAACGGGAGCATTCCCACGCGCCACAGCCAGTAAAGCCGATAGGTTTCGCTCCCGGCACATCGGTGCAATCGTTACAATTCCAGCAAGAGCACCGATGTACGCACTGGCGGCACATACATTTCTGGCATTCACTATGCGTACCACAGCAATCGTGAGGCATAATCTCATCCTGCTCAAATTCATCGATGCTTTCCCAAACGGTCATATTCTGTTCTTGGGCGTGTTCATATTCTGCCATGCAACCGTAGCTGTTCTTCCAGTCTCCCGCCATGATGATACCATCGCACTTTTCCATGAGGGCTTTGCACTTTTCCAAAATGTCCTCATAGGAAGCGTCAGCTGTTTTCAGATACCGCATGGCATCCAGCGGATTGATGAACAGGATATGTGGAGCTTTCTTGGCAAGATTTGCCGCAATCTTGCCCGCATTGCTGCGATTCTTGACTTCCTGCCCGGAATAGGGATGGGAGATATAAATCAGTTTCATGGTGTTTTTGCTCCTTTCGCTCAGATACATTTTTTTAGTGCTTCATATGCCGTGGGGTCGCTGTACCCCTCACTGTTATGGGTGGATATGCGAGGCTTGTCCAGCCGCTTGATCTCGATGTGAATCCCCGGTGCCTGTGCCCATTTCTTTTCCACAATCTCACGCACCACTTGGGCATCGTCCTTCCAGTAGCCGCATTTGGTCATGCAGTCCTTGAGCATTTTCTGGAGGTTGTCGGTGTCCGGGCGGGTCGTGCGCCATTCCCCGCATTTGTGGGATTTGCCTATGGGAAAGAGCCAAGTGGTGCGAAGTTCTACGGCTCCCAGCATAGGTTCGCCCGAGCTGTGCTGTCCAAGGTGCGCCATCAGGATTGCCTTGGCTTTCTTCAAGGGTGCAGGGTCGTAAAATATCGGCCTGCCGCCTACGATGCGCACGGCTTTCTCTTGCGCGGTTGCTGTCGGTGGTGTAATATCCAAGAAGAATCTCATATTCGTGTTCCGTCCTTTCTGGTTTTGAGTGAAATGCTTTTTAGTATCCCGGTTTCATGTGGGGAAGGGCAGGCTTTTAAGCCCTTCCCACACATGGAACGGAGTGAGGAACGAAGTGACTATATATAAGCCCGATTTCATCTCACGGTGGAAATGCGATTATATCCGCTTTTCATTTTTGTCGATTTTGCCCACGATGCCGCCCTTGACCCAGTAGTCATCCTTGACTTCTTTCAAGCGGTCGCGGACGCACCGGGAACTTACCCCCAGATACTCTGCCAAGGCATCCACGGTGACGGGAGTCTCGATAGAGCAAGCCTGGTACGCCGTGTCGATGGAGGCTTTGCGCTCCTCGAAGGTGGTGTATTTGCGACTCTTGGAAAGGTTGCCCATGGGACTTCCCTCGGCGTAGGCGTTCGTCAAGTCATCGCCGTTGTCTACCCTGTGGATGGGATACTCGAACCAGAAGTTCACCGGCTCTATGTTCTCGAATTCCCGGAGGCTGGATTCCAGCCGCCAAGCGGTGGCATGGCCGTCCCGCACATTGTTCTTGATGTCCTCGGTGAGTTCCAGCTGGATCATGTCAAGCTGGGCATCGGGGTCGCGGGCGAACACGCCGGAGCCGGAAGCCCTGTCCATCGCCCGCTTGCTCCCCTGCGCTCCCTTGGAGTGATGGTGGCAGTAAATCGTGGAGCATTTTGTTTCCGTGCAGATCCTGTCGAACTGGTTGCAGAACTGTCCCATGTCCGATGCGTTGTTCTCGTCCCCCGTGATGACCTTGTAGATGGGGTCGATGATGATGGCGTCCAAGTGCTGGTCGCGCACCCGACGGATGAGTTTCGGCACAAGCTGGTCCAGGGGTACGGCATGGCCACGCAGATTCCAGACGATGATGTTTCCTGCGCCGCTCATGGGAAGGCTGAGTGCCTCGTAAATCTTGAGAAAGCGGGTGATACAGCTTGCCGGGTCGATTTCGAGGTTGACATACAGCACCTTCCCCTGCTTGCAGGGAAAGCCCAGCCACTTCGTCCCTTCGGCGATGGCCACGCACAGTTCCATGAGCAGGAAGGACTTCCCGGCTTTGGAGGAGCCGGAGATGAGCATCTTGTGGCCACGGCGGAGGATTCCCTCGATAAGCTCCTCCGGCAATTGGGGCGGATTATCCTTGTATTCGGAGAGAGACACCATCGGCGGCAGCTCGTCCGTCACGCCCTCCACATAGTCCATCCACTCCGTCCATGACTTCCTGCCGATATTGGTCGCCGCCAAATACTGGCGGTTGCCGTTCCGGGTAAGCCCCGGCATTCGGGAAAGCCGGGAGGGGTTGCGGTTCTGCTTGTCGATGGGGACGCCCTGCTTTTCCATGAAGTCGTAGAGGAATTCCACCCGCTTGCGATATTCCTCATAGTTCTCCGCATCTACACGAACAATGGCATGGAGGCTCTTGCCACCGCTATGC
>CALGGN010000178.1 GCA_937915915.1 uncultured Selenomonas sp.
TGGTTGCCCTTCTTGGTCTGATGCATTTCCGGATCGCGGGTCTTGTCTTTGTTCTTGGTCGAGCTGGGAGCCCGCACAATGGTAGCGTCCACAATCGTTCCGCCATGCATGATCAGCCCAGAATGATCCAGCCGCTCCCTGATATCCGCAAACAGCTTTTCGGCAAGGTTATGCTTCTCAAGGAGATGACGGAACTTGAGCAGCGTGGTAGCATCGGGAACCTGCTCGTGCGTGAAATCTATGCCCAGAAAATTCTTCATCGCATAGCTATCGTAAACAGCATCTTCCATGCCCTCGTCAGACAAGCCGAACCAGTTTTGCATCAGATACATGCGGAGCATGGTTTCTACTCCAATCGGCTTGCGTCCGCGTGTTCCCTTCGGATAATAAGGCTCTATCATGCCGACCCAATCCTGCCAGGGAATCATTTCATCCATCGATGTGAGGAATTGCTCTCGACGAGTCCGGCGACTGCGATTGTCATATTCGTAATCTGTAAAACTGGTTTGCTGATTCATGGTGCTTCCTCCTCGCAGGATTGATAGTTTCTTCGATTATTTTACCACACTATCAGCAGAGTGGAACAAAATCAGCGCAATGATGCTGAATTAATCAGTGTTTACTTAGAATGCGATACAGCCTCAATCCTCTTGCTCGGCCGAAATCATGCAGTATCTGGCGATAAATATCTGCAGGACGCATGTTTTCGTCGCTGATGAGTTGCACGATATCACCCGTTGCCGATTCGAATTCCGTTCCTTTGAATGTTGCAGTTATTCTTCCGCGGATGCTGTGGCGCTCATCGTAGGTTGCCATGAAATTCCCGATATCCTTCACCTTCTGTCCTTCTTGCATACGGATGCTTCGTCCGTCATCCGCCTTGCTCATTGCCAATGCGGAGATGATATTGCCCGCACATATGACTTCGTGCTTCGCATCGGATATCTGCTCCCAATATTCTTTTATCGATAAAAAGCCGTTATCCGTGGAAACGATGGCAATCTCCCCATCGTATCCGCTTCCAAGCAGAGCACCGATATAAGATGCAATGTAGAAATCCAGTGCATTCTTTCGCACGGTTTTCAGTTTGATGGCACTCAGTTTCCCACAGTTTTCTGCCATTAGATTCAGATAGTACGTTTCCATGTTCGGTGCTGCCTGACTGTAAAACAGAATCACGTCATCCGTTTTGTTCAAAAACTCTGCACCTAGGGCTCCTTTCGTATGGACATTTTCCAGATCCACTAACAATTTCAATGTATTCACCTCACCGGATTTCATGCGTCCTCTAATCTCAGTGCTGTACAGCTTTACCGCCTGCGCAGCCAATACAAGCGTTCTGATTTTATGCGACCCTTGAGGTCAAATTTTTTGACCTCACAAATTTCTCGGACTCCTCACGGGTAATCCGGAAGAGAAACAAGCTCCAGAATGTGGGGGCATTGTCGCTCGATTTCCATCTTCAATCTCCTTGGCATACCGTAGAATTGGCCCGATTGACTTCCGTGTCCATGTCTCCCGCAAACAATATTCGATGTTGGTAAGATTCGCTGCCGGTGGCGGTTTTCCTCTATTCATCGGACAGATTTACTTGTTTCCCCAGAAACGGGAAATCCCATTGACAGATGTTCATTGCGCAAGAAAAAGAAAATATCCTTCCGCGGATTGGAGAAAGGGGCTGTCGCACGTAGAAACTGCCCATGCGGAAGGCATTGCCGAGGATATAGGTGAACAGTTTCATGACGGGAACGCCCTTGATTTTTGCTATGCCGCATTTCCTGAGCAGTTGGGCGGCATGGAAACTTTGCGCACAGTTCCTAAATACGACGCATGACGCGCATCGCGAATCTCCATGGGGCGGTCAAGCTGTCCCATGGGTTTCCGGAAAAAGGAATTTCTTATTTCGTGGCGAATAGAAAAAGGATATCCCCATCGTCGGCGCTATGCCGTTTTGTGCATCGAAAAGCAAAGGTGACCCGGGAGGATGTTGGCAAATATACGCTTTGATTTTTTGAGGATTGGAAATTGTGCAGGAGGTACCGGTGTGAAAAAAATCTTACTTGCTGCTTTATTGGCGGGGGCAATGTGTAGCCCGCTGGCTTACGGTGGAGGATGCAGTCATGTTGAAGCGGCCGAGGCGGTGCATGCTGACGTATGCCAGGACGCAGAGACGGATAATCTGCTGCTGGTGAACAAGACACATAAACTGCCCGATGATTATGAGGAAAAGGTTGACCTGGTGACGGTCAAGAATTGTTTTGGCAAGGAATTTCAGGTCGAAAGGGAAACATATAAGCATTTTCTGTCCTTGCGGGAGGATTTGCTGAAGAGGGGGATTCAGATAGAGCTGGAGTCTGCCTACCGCAGTGTAGCCCGTCAGCAGGAAGTCATCGAGGAGCTGCGGGCGACAGAGGGAGAGGACTATGTGAAGAAATATGCCGCTGTCCCGGGTTACTCTGAGCATCACACGGGACTGGCATTGGATGTTGCCGTAGTCAAAGAGGGCAGACCCATCGATGATGTGTATGGAACCTGGGAAACGCCCTATCAAAAAATGCACAGGCGTCTTGCCGAGCACGGCTTTATCCTGCGCTATCCGCCGGGGAAGTCGGCTATCACCGGGTATGACTATGAGTCCTGGCATTGCCGTTATGTGGGCCGGGAGGCCGCTAGGAAGATTTTTCTGCAAGGGCTGACCTTGGAAGAATATCTTCTCGGTGGCAGGGAAACGCAGAACATGCAGGGTAAATACGGTTCAGCAGCATATTGGACAAAGCGGAATCCTGCAGGTGAAAAAGAGCTGTCGGACACAGAAATGAAACATTTGCAGGAAGAAATGCGCCACCAAAACTCCCTGATGGTGGATATGGAAAGTTTTCCTGCGGAAGTGACGGCCGAATACATCAAGGAAAAAATTAAGGTGTCAAGGGATAATTACCTGTGGTTTGAGCCGGATAACATATATGAGAACGGTGTGCCTCTGACCAAGGAGCGCTACCGGCAAGTGGAGGAAAACTGTGTGCCGGAGTCCCTGCTGGCCAGACAGACTGTGAAGTTTGCCTTGACAACCTGCAGAGCAAACCTGCGCTATCTGCCGGAAAGTGAGGGCTGGTATGAAGGCCCACGCGACACCCATTATGACCTGATCCGGGCGCTGACCCTTTATCCGGCAGAGCCCTTGGCTGTGCTGGCGGAGAGCCGGGACAAAAAATACTGCTTTGTGCAGCTCAGAAATTATGTGGGCTGGGTGGATAAAACAGAAATTGCGTTTGTGGACCATGACAAATGGCTAAAATATGCAGCACCGCAGGATTTTCTCGTCTTTACGGCTGGTGAAAAGCGCATCAACCTGGGGGATGGTTCCACCCTGCTGTTCCAGATGGGAGCCCGTTTGCCGCTAAAGAAAGCAAAAGTTCAGCGCGATGGAACATGGCTGGCAGTTGTGCCTGTGTCTGTGCAGGGGGACGTTGTGGAAAAGCTTGTCAGCATACCTGCTGATAAGACAGTCCATAAGGGGTGGCTGCCGTATTCAGAAAACAATGTGCTGCGCCAGGCCTTCCGCTTTTTGGGAGAGCTGTATGGCTGGTGTGGTCTGGAGGAAGGTGTGGATTGCTCCTTGTTTACCGCCGATGTTTACCGCAGCTTCGGCCTTGATATTCCTGGTGATGCCGTGGAGCAGAGAACGGCCATGCCTATGCGCAAAGATATCGAAAAATTGGGCCGTGAGGGCAGGCTGGAGGCTATTGGCAGCTGCCGCCCCGGCGATTTGCTCTTTACCGAGGGACATGTCATGTTGTATTTGGGGAAGGATGACAGGGGCGAACCGCATATCATTCACGCAGCCAGCAGCAGATGGTTTCCTGGGGAGGGTGACGAGGGAGCGCTGAAATACTATACCCGCAGGGTGACAGTGGATGATCTTTGGTGGCATAAGTCAGACAATGGCCGGTGCATTGATGGCCTTATAGTCATCGGAGGCCTAAGGTGAGAATGTTAAGGGAAGCAGGTGTGTTTGGATGAGACGTTACAAGCAAATTTGGCTTAGAAGATTTTTTTTTGACGGCAGCAATGAGCCTTATGCTGCTGCCGATGCAGGTTCAGGTTGAGCTGCCGTCAGTATGGGCGGCTCCAGTTGCGGCGGCCGCAGAGACATCACTGAGCAAAAGCGCAGCTTTGCGCCCAGGGGATACCATCGGTATCCTGGCTCCGGGCACCAATGATAATATCGAAGACTATGACCGAGCTATACGCGATTTGCAGAAAAGGGGCTACAAGATAAAACTGGGAACTTCCTGCAGGTCGCGGTATGGCTATTTTGCGGGGACAGACTCTACGCGCGCTGCTGACTTGAACCGCTTTTTCGGCGA
>CALGGN010000179.1 GCA_937915915.1 uncultured Selenomonas sp.
CTCTTCCGATCTTGTACACACACTGTACCTGCACCCGGAGATGATAGAGGATTTGGCTATGGCCGGTTGCACTAGGATTCAGTTGGGAATAGAAGCTGGCACGGAGCCAGTACTGAAAGCCTACGGCAAACAAACTACTCCGGAGGAAATTTTTTCGATAGTGGAAAAATGCCGGGATGCCGGGATTGCCCAAATTTACGGCAATATTATTCTGGCTGGGGCCAATTTCAGCCGAGAAGTTTACGAGGCTGACAAAAAATTTGTGGAAAAACTCATAAGCCTAAGTCAAGGTACGGTGGAGATTGGAGTGGTGACCTTTTGGCCTCTGCCAGAGACACCTATGACCAGAGAACCAGAAAAATACGGCTTAACTATACGGGACTACGATTTTGTCACCACTGCCGGGGATTTTCCACAAACAGAAACGGCGGACATAGAGCGTTTTACCGTGGCCGAGATGCAAAAGGAGCTAGAGGCGGCCATTATAGAGCAAATGATGGAAATGCTGGAGAATTGGGAAGTACCTACGGCTAGGGTTTTGGGGTGGTTTGCTAAATCACGTTACCGAGAGGGTTACGGTGGCTGGTTTTTGGTTTTGAGCCGTAGTGAAATTCTGTATTCCTATTATGAGATGCTCTACTTAGGAGAGGGGCAGGACTCAAGCCAAGTGGCGGACATGGCCTCGGCGCACCCCCTGCGCATTGCCCCTCTGTACAAACATCTGACCACTCTCAAAGACGGTTCCCTGGAAGTTCGCGGTGCTAAGTTCACACGGGAAGAAGGGGAGATAGTAATACTCACGGCGGGAAAATTAAGTGTGGCGGAAATAGCAGAACGTACCGGGCAGACAATGGATAAAGTGCTGTCGGTACTAGAGCGGCTGGAGAAGCAGCATTTTATTGTCTATACGATTTGAAATGTGAGGAGGTATTTTCGTGAATGAACTTAAAGATTATCGCAGCCTGTTGAAAGACAAGGCACAAGCAGCAGAGCCGTTATTTGCCAAATATCCGAAAATTTTGCCCGATGAGGTTAATCTCTTTCGGGAAATAAACAGCACCAAGGTGGAAAACACTCAGCCGGAGATTATGGTTTATGGTATTTATAATGCCGGGAAAAGCAGCATCTTAAATGAGCTTATAGGCAAGGACTTGGCAACGGTTCGGGATGTGCCGGAAACAGATAAAGTGACTTACTACGAGTGGCAGGGTTATAAACTTGCCGATACTCCGGGAGTTTCTGCTCCCATCGAGCACGAGAACGTCACGGAAAAGCACTTGAAGAAGGCTGACATTGTCCTTTTTGTCATGAGTACAACCGGTTCTTCGGAAAAGCAGGACAATTACGATCGCATGAAGATGATTGCCGATGCGGGGAAGAAAATAATCATCGTCCTCAATGATAAAAACGGCGACATGGGCACGAATGAAGAGGCCATTCGCCAAATTAAGCAAAAGGTGGATACGAACCTGCGCAACACCGGCATCAAAGGCGTGGATGGCAAATACTGCATCGTTACGGTGAACGCCCTGCGTGCCCACCAAGGCCGCCTGAAGGATAAACCCCGCTTGATAGAAATGAGCGGTATGGAGGAACTGAAGGAAGTTATCCTGACAGAACTCAAAAAAACATCTTCCTTTGACGTGCTAAAGAGTGCTATAGCTCAAATGGAGAAAATCCTTGCTGATTTCATCCAAAAACTGCAGGAGGAGGAAAACTCAGCTCTGCTGAAAAAGATGAATCAAGTATTAGAAACCTTTGACCGGGAGAAGATAAACATCAGACGGCAGATAAATCTCTATATTGATCTACAAACTGACCAGCTAGCCTCCACCCTGCCCCAGGTTATTTGGGATAACAGCGATAAAAAAGATGAGTTAAACGCCGTCATGGGTAGGGAAATAGAGGCTCTTGGCGAAAAGGTACAACAGGAAGTGGCGCAGCAGGTAGCTGATGTGGTGGCCATTCTGTCCATGGAAATGAAATCCTTTACGGAAATCAAGGTGGATAGCCACGGGGAGGATGCGGAAAGCCTCAAAAATATTTTGAAGAACTTAGACCAGGTAAACAGGGATATAAAGGAGCAAACATCCCTAATTTCCGGAAGCGCGACGGAAATTGGCGCCAATGGAATCCTCGCCACCGCTGGGGCGGTAGATGTTGCCACCGGCATAATCACGGAAGGCGGCAAGGCCGTGTTGGGGAACTTAGCAAAAACTGCCGTGGGCAAATATATTGCAAAAACGGCAGCGGGTAAGCTCATTGGTTCCATTGGGGGGGTGGTAGTTCCCGTCATTGGCCCGGTCATTACTATCGCCAGTGTGTTGGGAACTCTTAAGGATTTGTTAGGTAGCAACAAGGAATACGAGCAAACAATGGCGCGCATAGAAGCGCAAAATGCCGCTGAGCGGCAAAGGGTGGCGGCGGCCGTTCAAGCCCGGCAGGAACTTAATCAAAAATGTCTTTATCTGGCCGATAAACTGGCCACCGAATTAAAAGCAGATGCACACAAGGCCGTAAACGAAAGCCTAAGCATTTATGAAACCCCTTTCCGCACTGAGCTAGCTGAACGCCGAAAACAGGGAGCGCAAATTATCGCCGATGTGGATAAATTGCGCGCGCTTAAAGATGAGTACGATTTACTTCGTATTGAATTAGGTGGACGTTAAGAAAAATAATCACCTCATTTTATGCCGAGCTTCTCCAAAAGCTCGGCATCTTTTATCTCCTCCGTATCCTTAAAAAACGCCACTTGCAAATAAGCATTCGCCCGCGAACATCCCACATAAAAAATCCGCCGAGCCAGTTCATCGTCAATTTCGCTAAAGCGAAAATCCACAATCAAAACCACTTGCGCCTCCAATCCCTTGAATTTTCGGATGGAAGTAAACCACACCTTGTTCGGCTCCCTTTTTTCGGAGAGTGGAATTCCGGCAAGCGCGGCAACGTCGTGAAGCGGGTTTGTCTCTGTGCGATGGATGCTGAGGATGGCGATGTCCTCAACCTTAAGGCCGTTTTTCATCATATCCTTGACGAAGTTGGCAGCGATGGTTTGCAGTTCCTTCCCATTCGTATAGACAAAACTTTTCGGCTTGTTGCCGTGGATATCGTTGACATAGCTTTCCTCCCGTACCGGCACCAAACCACTGATCAGCCGCGCAATCTCCGACGTGTTGCGGCAGTTCCGATAAAGCACCAAACGGCAGTCGGCGTGTTCGTCGATCCACTTGGAGGGCTATTTTTTCATGATGGCTTGGTTGCGGTCATAGAAGGTATAGAAAACGCCGCCGGAGATTTCCATGAGATAGGACAGATGTTCCAGGAGCGTATCGGAGAGGTCTTGCGCCTCATCCACGATGATATTGGGATACGGCCAAAGGCTGTCGTCATATTCAGAATCAAGATATTCTTCAAAGGTGGCCACGATTTTCTCAATGGAAATGTCCTCTCGTCCCAGGATTTCCTGTCCAAGGGTACGGACATTGTGGAAGGTGATATTCTCGTCTTTTGGATAGGCTTTTCGCAAGGATTCCAACAGAAATTCATTAAAGCAAAGGTACAGCGTTTTCTTCCCCAAGCGGGAGAGAATCCGAGCCTTTTCCACGGCGAGAAGGGTTTTTCCTGTGCCTGCCGGACCGTGTATGGCGGCAGTGGGCTGTTCTCCTAAAAATTCCAGGATAGCCGATTGCTGATTCGTCATGCGGACATAATGTTCGCTGTTCTCCCTGATGATGCTGCTGATTGCCGGAGCTATGCGGAAACTGGGCATGAGAGTATCTATCACTTGATTGAACTGAGCCGTGGACAGTTCTGTCTTTCCGGCATTCAGATTTTCCTTCCAGAAAGCAAATACCCTCTTGAGTCCTTCTTCGGGATGGTCCAAATTGGTTTCGTCAAGCAATATGGAAGACGAGGCCGATGGCGGCAGGGGAAGTTTTCTGTCCAGCACCACGGAGGTGAACCAAGCCGCTCGACCGACGATGGGGCGCACAGGCAGATTCGGCAATCTTTGTCGGAGCAGATTGACGATGTGGTGCTGGCTTTCTGCAGCCTGCCCCAGGGGGTCAATGACTTTTTCTTCTCCCGTGCGGCGATTGATCTGTATCCAGTTGCCTTCACGGTAGGCAATCCCTCCGGCTTTGACTTCAATGGCAAGGATGCCGAGTGTCGGGTGCAGGATAACAAAATCTGCTTCTCCTTCACTTCGACGTTGCTTTTCATTTCCGAGCCATACAAAGGAATGGAATACGGTGTATTGGTCGGAAAGCCCTTGCCGTAAGGCATCATAAACGATCTGCTCGCCATCGCTGCCGTGGAAGTTCTTGTCAATGGTGGGGTAGAATTTTGCCATATAGCACCATCCTCAAATAATGTTAATGTTCTGTATGTCAATTATGTCGCTGATATGAATGATAGTTTCATTTTGAAGAATCAATAAACGTCCTTGTTCATCAATCTTCTTGACGGGGCCTGTGACAGTCACATAGCCGTCAACGCCAGCCAATCGGACTGCGCCCCTTGGGCTTGCCTCTTGGGGCGTTTTGACATGGGCGTCATTAACGGCGGTGAACCGTCGATGACGCTCCAAGGCTCCGCCGCTTTTCTTTTCATCCGGCTGGAAATAAGTAACGGTCACTTCCAACGCGCAAGGATGCGCTAGTGCGGGCGCAGGAGCGTGATGCGACTGCTTTGCGCCCGCCGGTTGTTCCTTGATGTGTGCCTGAATTATTTGCAATTTCCCGTCAATAACGGCCTTTTCATCCTCGGAAAGTTCCAGATGTTCCTCTGTCAGCCGTGCGGTTTCCCAGATTGCTGCATCGTGGCCTACCATGGTAGCGAAGGGAGAGAACTGTGCGGCGCGTTTCTCGCTGATGACGTGGTTGGCGGTGACTGTCACCCGCCGTACCAATAAGTCCGGCCGTGTGATGCGTTCGTAGAGATCCACCATGGCATCCAATATGAGCTTGGAGGAAGATGTGTACTTGCCGAGGTTCGAGGAGCCGTGCGCAGGTTTCGGCACGGTTCGCCCGTAGTGGTCAACATGGACGCTGCCTCGATAACCTTTCTGCATGTTCTCAATATCGTAGCCGATGTCCAGCACTATCTGGTCGGTGACCAAGCCTTTCTCCACAAGGTCAAGGACGAGGAGATCCGTCATCTCCCAGACGATGAGCCGCGCCTTTTCGTGGGAGTAGGGGCTTTGCAGGATTTGTCCGGAACCGAGGCTGTTGGACGTAGGGCGATATTCCTTGATTGCTTTCATGGTGCAGGGTTCCCAGCCCCAGGCATGGTCAATGAGCAGTTCGGCGTTGACGCCGAAGAGTTTGTAGAGCAGTTCCTCGTTGTAAAAGTCCTGCGGTTTGCCGATGGAGCAACGGGCAATATCTCCCATGGTCTTGAGTCCGTAAGCTTGGAGCTTCTTGGCGTAGCCTTTTCCTATCCGCCAGAAGTCCGTGAGGGGCGTATGCGTCCAAAGTTGGCGGCGGTAGCTCATTTCATCCAGCTCCGCAATGCGAACGCCGTCCTTGTCGGGCGGGGGCAAAATCGGCGCATCCTGCGCCTGCCCCCGCACTAGGCCATCCTTGGCCGTCGGCGGGGGCAAAGCAGTCGCATCACGCTCCTGCCCCCGCACTAGGCCATCCTTGGCCGTCGCGGGTATTTTCTTTGCCACGATGTCCATGGCGATTTTGGCGAGGTAGAGATTCGTGCCAATGCCCGCCGTGGCGGTGATGCCCGTTTCCTTCAGCACATCCCGGATCATCTGCAGGGCAAGGTCGTGGGCTGTCATGCGGTAGGTGGCGAGGTAAGGGGTCACGTCCATGAATACCTCATCAATGCTGTAGGAATGGATGTCCTCCGGGGCGATATACCGCAGATAGATGGCATATATGCGGGTGCTATAATCCATGTAGAGAGCCATGCGGGGCTTGGCCACGATGTAGGAGAGGGCAAGGGAGGGATTGGCCGCAAGTTCCGTTGCATCGCAGGACTCGCCAATCAGTTTGCACTGTGGAGCCTTTCCTTTGCGGCGCAGATTGGCTTCTTTGACTTTCTGCACCACCTCGAAGAGCCGCGCCCTGCCGGGGAGACCGTAGGACTTGATGGCAGGAGTGGCGGCAAGGCAGATGGTTTTAGTGGTACGGCTTTCGTCTGCCACAACGAGATTCGTGGTGAGTGGGTCAAGCCCCCGCTCCACGCACTCCCCCACAAGGGATGTGAGCCTCTAAGGGCTGAAGCCCTAAGAGGCTCAGCAACGGAGGCGTAGAAGGATTTGAGGTCGATGGCGATGTAGGATTTTGACCGCATAGGTGTGCCCCCCTTCCTACGATGTTATCTGTGGATATATTCTCCAAAGACTGCCGTTTTTCCTGTCTTGACAGCCTCGGGACAAATGCCGTCCTGCCCAGGCAGGATTTCCCCGTCTCACGGCGAAATCCTACAGGGAGGTTTGGTTTTGCCGTGAAACTTTGGTATTGCTGGATTGGAGGGACTGCCGTGGAGTTCAAAGAGTTGAAACTTGAGATATTCATTCCAGAATCCCATCTGCCCGTTTTGCGCTCGGCACTCCAATCAGTCGGAGCCGGTCGCCTCGGGAATTACGATTCCTGCTTGGCCTGCAGCAAGGTGATGGGTTCGTGGCGACCACTCCACGGAAGCCATCCCTACTTGGGGACGGAAGGTGAAGTGAGCGAGGCAGAGGAAATCAAGGTGGAGGTCAATATCCGTGCAGGAGATTTGGAGCGGACGTTGAATGCTGTATACGAGGCTCACCCCTACGAGGAGCCGCTGGTAAATGTGATTCCGATTCTCAACAGAAAGAAGGCGCAGAGATGAGCAAACCGATTTTCGTATGCTATCCCCGTTGCACCACTTGCAAGAAAGCAGAAAAGTGGCTCGCCGACCACGGTACAGCCGTGACGGTGCGGGACATCAAGGAGAACCATCCCACCGAACAGGAACTCCGCTCTTGGCATGAAAAGAGTGGCTTGCCAATCAAAAGATTCTTCAATACAAGTGGGCAGAAGTACAGGGAACTGGAGCTTAAGGAAAAACTGCCCACCATGAGCGAGGATGAGCAGTATGCACTCCTTGCCACGGACGGTATGCTCGTAAAGCGTCCCTTGCTCGTTGATGAGGATAAAGTTCTCGTGGGATTCAAGGAAAAGGAATGGCA
>CALGGN010000180.1 GCA_937915915.1 uncultured Selenomonas sp.
CGAGGGCGTGGCGGTGATGCTCTTCTATCAGGTGGGGGAGTGGTTCCAGTCCTATGCGGTGAACCAGTCCCGCCGTTCGATTTCCGATCTGATGGATATCCGTCCCGATTATGCGAATGTGATCCGCAATGGAAAGGCAGAGGAAGTATTCCCGGACGAGGTCGAGGTAGGGGAGAGCATCCTGGTCAAGCCGGGCGAGCGCATCCCGCTGGACGGCATCATCCTGGAGGGGACAAGCTCCCTTGACACTTCGGCGCTTACGGGCGAGAGCCGCCCGCGTACGGTGATGCAGGGCTCGGAGGTCATCAGCGGCTGCATCAACGAGACAGGCGTGCTGACCATCCGGACCACGAAGCCCTATGGGGAATCCACCGTGGAAAAAATCCTTGCGCTGGTGGAGGAATCCACGGACAAGAAGGCACAGACCGAGGCGTTCATCACGCGCTTTGCGCGCTATTACACACCGGTTGTCACGATTGGCGCGTTTTTGCTTGCGGTGCTGCCGCCACTGATTTTCGGGGAGCCTTTCGGTCCTTGGGTTTATCGTGCGCTGACCTTCTTGGTCATATCCTGCCCCTGTGCCTTGGTGATTTCCGTTCCGCTGAGCTTCTTTGGGGGCATCGGTGGAGCGAGCCGCTCCGGTATTCTGGTGAAGGGCAGCAATTATCTGGAAGTGCTGGCCAAGGTGGATGCGGTGGTCTTTGACAAGACAGGGACCCTGACCAAAGGAAATTTCTCCGTGGCATCCGTCCGTACGGCATCCGGCGGTCTTTCGGAGCGGGAGCTTCTGCGCTATGCGGCGCATGCGGAGGCGTACAGCAGCCATCCCATTGCGGAATCCGTGCGCAAGGCCTATGCAAAGCGATATGCACCTGTCTCTACAGATTTGGTGCAGGATGTCAAGGAAATTGCGGGCCGGGGCATTTCCGCGCAGGTGGAAGGCCATAGGGTGCTGGCAGGCAATGAAAAGCTCATGCAGACGAAGGAGATCGGGATTCCGGAAGAAAACAGGGAACTTGGCGGCGGAACTATCATTCATCTGGCGGTGGATGGAAGATATGCAGGAGCCATCGTGATCGAGGACGAGCTGAAAGCCGATGCGGCAGAGGCAATCCAAGGTCTTCAAAGGGCGGGGGTATCCCGGACCATCATGCTCACCGGCGATCGGGAGGGAATCGCCTCCCATGTGGCACAGCGGCTGGGGCTTTCGGGCTTTTTTGCGGAACTGCTGCCTCAGGACAAGGTCGCGAAAGTGGAGGAGCTTCTGAAGGCGCTGCCGAAAGATAAGAGCCTTGCCTTCGTCGGGGATGGCATCAACGATGCGCCCGTACTGGCGCGCGCGGATGTGGGCATCGCTATGGGCGGGCTGGGTTCGGATGCCGCAATCGAAGCGGCGGATATCGTGCTTATGACGGATGAGCCGTCAAAGATCGTGACGGCGATCCGCATTGCGAAGCGCACCATGGGAATTGCGCGGCAGAACATTGTCTTTGCGATCGGCGTGAAGCTCATCGTACTGATCTTGGGCGCTTTGGGCATGGCAACGCTGTGGGGCGCTGTGTTTGCGGATGTGGGCGTTGCTGTGCTTGCCATTTTGAATGCTATGCGCGCCTTGCGGGTGACGGAGGATAGGCAGGCAAGCTCTGCGGCTGTCGCCCTTGGGAAGGCAGCCGTGGAAGCGGAAGGCTGAATCAGCTTTGGCTGCTGCGGTATTGGGTAGGCGTGAGATGGAACATCTGGCGGAAAGCGCGGGAAAAGGTGGAATAGTCCTGAAAGCCGCAGTCGTAGCAGATTTCCGTGACAGGCGCGGATGTGCTGTCCAACAGCTTGCGCGCAAGGAGCAGCCGCTTGCTGTTGATGTATTGGTGGAGGCTGTAGCCTGTTTCCTTCTTGAAATGCCGCATGAGATAGTATTTGCTGAGATAGGACTGTTCCGCAAGCCGGTCGATGGTGAGCTCGTCTGCAAGGTGTTCCTGGATGTAGCGGAGAAGCGTCTGGATTTTTTCATCGTAATGCGCTTCATGTGTGGTGAGCATTTCGTTGCTGTAGAGCGAACGGTGCAGAAGAATCATGAACTCAATAAAGAGCAGTTCGGCATAAAGCCCATGAGCAAAGCTTTGCTCATGGGCTGCTTTTTCCAGCCGGTCCATGTGGTAGAGCAGGTCGTGGCTCGTCCCTTCCGGCACATGCATGACGCTGGAGTGCTTTTTTGCCAGCTGGAAGCAGGAGGCTAGGCTTTCCCCGTTCCGCTCATAGCGTGAGAGAAAATCGGGGGCGACATAGATGACGATGCGCTCATAGGGGAGATCGGGCTTTAGCACGGGGCGGTGGATCTCGCCGGCGGATACGAAGATGATATCCCGTGGCTGCAGGGGATAGGTCTTGCCCTCGATGATGTATTCGCCGCTGCCGGAAAGAAAGAGCAGCAGTTTGTGGAAGTCATGGTAATGGAAGGGAATTTCCTTCAGATTCGTGTCACACAGCCGGAATACCTTGAATTCCTGCACAAGATAGCCTTTTTTCTGATATTTTCCCATGGATATCACCCCGGTTTCGTAACAATATCCTCAAAATTTTGTCTTGTCATTATTTGCACCGCGCTCATATCATATATACTCATGCATATCATGTCAAGCAATTCTCTCCGCCTGCATTCACGGCATGGAACCGGATAAATTTTTATTTAACATATTGACAACATGTCGCTTATATTATATCATTATAAATGACACAAAGTAAATTACACAGAGTAAACTTACCGGACACCTTCGGTGTCCACACGTCCTTACACGAAATCTAA
>CALGGN010000181.1 GCA_937915915.1 uncultured Selenomonas sp.
ACAATGACAAAAGCTCATTTAATCAGCGTTTCCTTAGGATCTGTGCATTTTCAGCAATATCTCGTTGCGCGCCGTAACGGTATCCGGATGCACGAGATGCCGTTTCTGCACAACAAAGAGAATGGATTCACTGAGCCCCGCCAGCAGCATCTCATCCAGCGAAGCCGTCTCCGCCAGCGCCCGGAGCTGTCCTGCCTTCGGATATTCCCGATGGGGCTCGATCATATCCGCAAAATAAATAATCTGGTCCAGCGGCGTCATGTCTGCACCGCCCACCGTGTGCCGCCAGATGGCCTGCGATATCTCCCGATCCTCTACGCCATAAAGTTCCTTGACACGATACGCGCCGATATAAGCGTGCAGCAGAAGCGGCATCGCCCGCTCGACAGGCCCGGCTTCAATGCCCCGCTTTTCCGCTTCCTGCATGAGTTCTGCATTCGGGAACTCCCTTGCACAGTCATGCAGCAGCCCTGCCACATACGCTTTCTCCTCATCCACGCGGAAGCGCTTTGCCAGTTTCAGCGCCGTCTCCGCGACTCCAATCGAATGCTCATACCTGCTGGATTTCAGGCGCTGCCTCAAAAGGGCCCGCATTTCCTCATGGCTCATCCATCGGCTCACGATACAGCCCCTCCTTCGCAATGTACTCCTCCACCGCTGCGGGCACCCTGTACTTGATGGAGCGGCCGCAGCGAATCCGCTGACGGATATCCGTAGAGGATATCTCCACCGCAGGTGCCACAAGCCGATGGATCCGCTTGTCCGCCAGCTCGCCGAAATGACCCCTGAGCGCTTCCATATCCAGTTCGCTTCCCTGCCGGTTCGCCGCGATGAAACTGCACTTTTCCAGAAGTTCCTGCGCGTGATACCATGTAAAGAGCTCATTGATCGCATCCGCGCCCGTGATGAAGTAAATCTCCGCATCCGATCCGTACGTTTCACGCAACAGTTCAATCGTAACGACGCTATAGGACGGTTCCCTGCGATGCAGCTCCATGTCGGACACCTCGAAACAGGGATTGGAGCGAACCGCCAGTTCTGTCATCCGATAGCGGTGCCCTGCGTCCGCAAGATCCCAGCGCCCTTTCTTATGGGGAGGATGGGCCGCCGGGATGAACAGCACCCGATCCAGTCCGAATTCGTCCCTCACGGCCTCCGCCATGATCAAATGCCCCATGTGGATGGGATCGAAGGTGCCTCCCATGATTCCCAGACGAAGCTTCCCCTGCATCAGCCGCTCACCTCCAACAGCATCACGATTTGCCAGATCAGCCAGATGCTGGCCGCAATCAGCAAAAACGCCTTTGCATCATCTACTGCATCATGCCGGCCTTTTTCCGTATGCAGGTAATTCCACAAGGTCCTGCCATACCCCCCAAAGCCGCGGAAAAATCTCACCGTACCTGCCCCTCGCCGTAGATCAGATACTTCGTGCTGGTAAGCTCCTCAAGCCCCATGGGCCCCCTGGCATGCAGTTTCTGCGTGCTGATGCCGATTTCCGCGCCAAAGCCGAATTCAAACCCGTCCGTAAAGCGCGTAGAGGCATTCACATAAACGGCTGCCGCATCCACCTCGCGCTGGAAGCGATGCGCATGCATGAGATTTGCCGTTACGATGGTCTCCGAATGTCCCGTGTTATAGCGGTTGATATGATCGATCGCCGCATCCAGGCCATCCACGACGCGCACGGAAAGAATCAGCTCCCCGTATTCCGTGGCCCAGTCCTCCTCCGTTGCCGCCTTCATCTGCGGGCAGATGCCCCGCGCACGCTCACAGCCGCGCAGTTCCACCTGCTTGGCCTGCAGAACCTCAGTGATATGCGGCAGGAAGGACTCCGCAATATCCCGATGCACCAAAAGTGTCTCCATCGCGTTGCAAACTGACGGATGAGATGTCTTGGCATTGACGATGATGCGCTCCGCCATCTCAAAATCCGCAGAAGCATCCACAAAGGTATGGCAGACACCCGTGCCGGTCTCGATAACAGGCACCGAACTGCCTTGCAGGACATGCTGTATCAGCCCTGCGCCGCCGCGCGGGATGATCACATCCAAATAGCCGTTCAGATGCATCATGACATCCACGGCCTCACGCTCCGTAAAATCGATGAACTGGATCGCTCCCTCCGGCACGCCCGCATGATAAGCGGCCTTCGCCAAAAGCGAACTGATTGCCGCATTGGATCGGATCGCCTCCGAACCGCCGCGCAGGATCCCGGCATTTCCCGACTTCAGGCAAAGTCCCGCCGCATCCGCAGTCACATTGGGACGCGCTTCGTAGATGATGCCGATGACTCCCAGCGGCACTCTCACACGGCGGATTTCCAAGCCATTCGGGCGCACCGAGGAATAATCGCCCCGCAGGACAGGATCTGGAAGGGAGGCCGTCTGCCGAAGCCCCTCCGCCATCTTGGCAATGCGCCCTTCATTCAGCATGAGACGATCCAGATAGGAGCGGCGCAGGCCCTTCTGCCTCGCATCCTCCAAGTCCTTCGCATTTTCTGCCAGCACAAGCTCCGCGCGCTTTTCCAGCGCATCCGCCATGGCCAGAAGCGCTTCATTCTTCGCATCCGTAGGCAGGATGCCCATGGCACGCGATGCCGCCTTAGCCTCCTTGGCTTTGTTCAGGATCTCCGCTTTGATATCCATTTCTTTGCCCCCACATAGTTATGCCATCAGAACCATATTGTCACGATGGATGACTTCCTCATGTATTTCCCCTGCCAAAAGCTCCGGGAACTCCGCCGTCTGATGCCCGATGATCTTTCGGAGCGACTCCGCATCATAATTCACAATGCCGCGCGCGATTTCCCGATGGTCAGAAGCCAGCACCCGCACCGTATTCCCCTTCGTGAATTCCCCGGCAATCTCCACGATGCCTGCCGCAAGAAGGCTGGAGCCATTTCTGAGCATCGCTTTTGCACAGCCTTCATCCACAAGGATGTCCCCGTGGATGCGCTTCCCGAAGGCAATCCAGCTCTTTCGTACCCGCAGATGGGACTCCTTCGCTGGGAAAAAGGTCCCGATGGTCTCTCCCGCAAGGATATTCCGCAGAACGCTCTCCCGGGTCCCCGGCGCAATCACCATATCCACGCCTGCGTTCACGGCCACTTTCGCCGCCTGCAGCTTCGTGAGCATGCCTCCTGTCCCGAGCTTCGTGCCTGCGCCGCCCGCCATGCGTTCCACCTCCGGCGTGATCTCCGCGATTTCCGGGATCAGCCTTGCCGTCTTGTCCGTCTGCGGATTTCCCGTATAGAGGCCGTCAATATCCGTCAGGAGAATCAACGCATCTGCATCCACCAGAGTCGCCACGATGGCGGAAAGGTTGTCGTTGTCGCCAATCTTGATCTCATCGATTGCCACCACATCGTTTTCATTGATGACGGGAATCACGCCCATCGCGAGCAGCGCCAAGAGCGCATTCCGCGAATTCAGATACTGATGATGGTGCATCGCGTTCTCTTTCGTCAAAAGCACCTGTGCCATCGTCTTGCCATATTCTGCGAAAATCTTTTCGTAGATATGCATGAGCACGCCCTGCCCGATGGCTGCGAGGG
>CALGGN010000182.1 GCA_937915915.1 uncultured Selenomonas sp.
GTAAGGCCGGAAAGGCCGATCCTGACCCTTGACCAGCGCTCGGTGTTGTTCTCGTAACGGTCTGTGTACTTGAGCATGAATCCGTATTTTCCGTCGGTGCTCTCGATCACGGCGCTCTTCAGCGTGGCGGTGTAGTCGATGGTCGAGGTGGAAGTCATCGGGTTCTCGGTCACGTTGCAACTCTCCTTGCTGCTCACGATGAACCCTGTGATGTAGAGGTTATCCCCGACCGTACGGCCGTCTGCCGTCGCCATAGCACGGAGTTCTTCCCAGCTTGCCTCGGCACCCATTTCGTTGCTCGCCGACAGTTGGGTCAGACGGAGGTCCACAGCAACCGTTTCGCCCCATCCGTTGTCGTAGCTGAAGGTCACTGCCGCGGTGCGTTTGTCGCTACCGGCGTTGTCCTTGGTGCTGATGACCACGTTGCCCCCGTCGAGCGACACCGACTCTATCCAGTCCTCGTCGCCGTCGAGTATCCTGGGGCGGATTTTCAGGTTTCCGGCGGGCACGTTGGTGTTCACCGGGACGGCGGTGGCTCCCGTGCCGTTGTAAATCATTATGTTGGAACGCGGGAACTTCAGGAAGGGTTCCTCAAGGCCTTTCTGCAGTATCCTGAGGGTGTCTTTGGCATATCTCGGGTTGGCATCCAGGCTCAGCAGGAAGGTTGCCATGCGCGGGAACCCGATGTTGCTCTCGTACTGCAGCTGGAGCTTTCCGTCCTCGCTGAAGGTGTAGGAACGGAACTTCGCCCAGAGCGCCCCGTCAATGGAAGTGACGGTGGACGGGCCGTTGGCCAGGACCGGTATCTCGAGTATGCCGGCTTCGTATTCCACCGTGTAGGAGTTCTGCAGGAGCCCTATTTCCTCGAGCGAAACCTTCTCGTCCCGGAATCCGGAGCATGACGCCATGAGCAGCGCTGCTCCGAAGATAAATATCGAATTGTGTCTCATGCCTTATCTGTATCTGAATCCTATCTGCCCGAAGGCCAAATTCTGTTGGGCCGAGCCGGCGCCCTTGACCTGTCCTCCCGTTTCGGAAGAGAGGTCGTCGGTCACCGCAGTCTTCTCGGTCGCGCGGATGCGTATGTAAACGTTCGACTGCCCGAGCAGCGATGCCGGAAGGGCGGTGACGAACTGTGAGAAGGCGGTCACCCCGAACGACGGAGTGGTGACCGTGCTCCATATGCGAGGATGCACGATGTATTCTTTCGGAAGGGTGGTGAAGTTCACCCCGTCGGTGGAATACTGCACTTTCCAGAGGGCAGGGATGTGGTACGATTCCGTGGTGCTTCCGGAGCCGGTAGTCACCGTCCAGAACATGTACAGCAGGCTGCCGGACGCTCCCTTGGCCGGGTCCTCATGCCCCGTGACCACCGCAAAGGAAGCCGCCACCCCGCGGTGGGTCACGGGGATTCCCGCATAGGCAGGGACGGAAATCGCGGAGGTGATGCCCGGCACAATCTCAAAGGGAAGGCCGTTCTGTTCCAGCAGCAGGGCTTCCTCACCGCCCCGTCCGAACACAAAGGGATCTCCCCCCTTGAGCCGGACGACGCACTTGCCCTGCTTTGCCCTCTCCACCAGAAGCCGGCTGATCTCCTCCTGCTTCATCGTGTGATTGCTGGATGCCTTTCCCACATAGACAAATTCCGCATCTCCGGGCGCATAGGAGAGGATCCGCTCGTCCGCCAAACGGTCATACACTACCACATCCGCTTGCTTCAGGCAGTCGCACCCCTTCACGCTGATCAGCCGATAATCCCCCGGCCCCGCTCCGACCAAATACACCTTGCCCGCCATTTATCTATCCTCCGTCAACAATCCCAGCTTTTTCAAAATCTCTGCGCCGCCATCCGCAAGCAGTTCCTCCGCCAGCTTCCTTCCGAGAGATACCGCCTCTACGGGGCTGCCTTCCAGTTTCCCGCGATACACCTCCATGCCGTCCGGCGCGGCAATGACCGCTTCCACGGAAAGACTTCCATCCGAAATAGACGCATAGACTCCCACAGGCACCTGACAGCCGCCCTCGACACACTCCAGAAAAGAGCGCTCCGCCTCCGCGCAGCATCCGGTCGCCTCATCATCCAAAAAGGAAATCAGCTCCCGCACGTCAGAATCCTGCTCCCGTGCCTCAATAGCGAGGGCGCCCTGCCCAACCGCGGGCAGCATCACCGTTTTCGGCAGCACCTCGGTGATCCGATTTCCGAAGCCCAGACGCTTCAGCCCCGCAACGGCAAGGATGACAGCATCGAAATGCTCCTCCTCCAGTTTGCGGAGCCTCGTATTCACATTGCCTCGCAAGTCCCCTATGCGCAAATCCGGGCGGACTGCCAGAAGCTGCGCCCTGCGGCGAAGGCTCGACGTACCAACCTTCGCTCCCTTCGGCAGTTCCGCAAAGGACGAATACTTCATGCTGACCAGTGCGTCACCGGGATCCAGCCGTTTCGTGATTGCGGAAATGACAAGTCCCTTCGGCACCTCGGTCGGCATATCCTTTAGGCTGTGCACGGCGATGTCAATACCGCCTGCCAGCATCTCCGCCTCCAGTTCCTTCGTGAAAAGCCCTTTGCCGCCGATCTTTGCCAACGGCGCATCCAAAATCTTATCGCCCTTGGTGGTGATCAGCTTCTTTTCCACCCGGAGGGAAGGATATCGTTTTCTCAGGCAATCCGCCACATAGTCCGCCTGCCAGAGCGCCAGCTTACTGCTGCGCGTACCGATAATAATGGTGTCTTTCCTCAATCGTTCCCGTCTCTCCTATCGTATCCAGCTTAAAGAGCGCCCGCATCGCGTCGATGTAGAACGCCTCCTGTTCCGTCCCCGCCGAGGCATTGAGCTTCATCATGGGCATGCGCAGCAGTTTCCGCACGATCATTTTCGTCATATGATCCACCGCGCGCCATTCCTCCGGCTCCAAATTCGGCAGCTTCGATGCCGCCCGCTTGATTTCCCGCGCACGAATACGCTCCGCGCGGTCGGAAAGCAGTGCCATGACCGGACGGAAGGACAGGTATTTGAAGCGCTCCATGATGGAGCAGATTTCCTCTTCGATGATCTGCCGGGCCATCAGCGCCTCTTCTTCGCGCTTCTGCTTATGGACATCCACCACGGCCTCCAAATCGTCGATATTGTAAAGCGTCACACCGCTCAGGTTCCCGACTTCCGGATCCACATCCCGCGGTACCGCAATGTCAATGAAGAAAAGCGGCCGTCCCTTCCGCTTCATCATCAGCTGCTTGGTTTCCCAGGTCTTCACCACATAGTGCGGCGCCCCCGTGGAGGTCACGATCACATCCACGTCCAGGGCATGCTTCAAGGCACCGTCGAAAGGAACGGCTTCCCCCCCGATATCAGCAGCCAGATGTCTCGCACGGCTGATATGGCGATTCGCTACATAGATTTTCCCGATTCCGTGGGACTTCAAATGCTGCGCAGTCAGCTCCGCCATCTTGCCCGCGCCGAAAATAAGGGCACGCCGCCCCTCCAGTCCTTCCAGCTCCACCTTTGCCATGCACTGGTTT
>CALGGN010000183.1 GCA_937915915.1 uncultured Selenomonas sp.
TGCGACTCCGAAGTTCAGAAAAAAGACCTCTCCCAGTGGTTCCTCAAAATAACGGACTATGCCGATGTGCTCCTGAAAGACCTCGACAAGCTCAAAGGCTGGCCGGAACGCGTTAAGACCATGCAGGACAACTGGATTGGCCGCAGCGAAGGTCTGGAATTCGAGATGGACATAGAAGGGCTGGAGGAAAAGCTCTCCGTCTACACGACCCGTCCCGATACGGCTTATGGTATCACCTTCGTAGCTCTGGCTGCTGAAAATCCACTCGTGGAAAAAATCTGTGAAAACAACCCCAAAGCCGCCGAAATCAAGGCATTCTGCGACAAAGTCCGCAACCAGTCCGAGATGGAGCGTACCTCCAGCGAATCGGAAAAAGAAGGCATTTTCACAGGCGTTTACGCCATCAACCCGTTCAATGGCAACAAGGCTCAGCTCTGGGTAACCAACTATGTACTGGCTGACTATGGTACGGGTGCCGTTATGGGCGTGCCCTCCGGCGACCAGCGCGACTGGATGTTTGCCAAGAAGTATGACCTGCCGATTATCCTGACTTTGCAGCCGAAGGACAAGGAACTCAAGCTCGAGGAAATGGATGCCGCCTATACGGATAAGGACGGCGTACTGGTCAACTCCGGTAAATTCACGGGTATGGAAATGCACAAGGCCATGAGCGGCATCATTGATGAAGCCGAAGCTCAGGGCTTTGGCAAGCGCAAGGTCAACTACCGCCTGCGTGACTGGCTGATTTCCCGTCAGCGTTATTGGGGCGCACCGATTCCGGTCATCCACTGCCCGCATTGCGGCGAAGTGCTTGTGCCGGAAGAAGATTTGCCGGTTAGACTGCCGGAAGATGTCTCCTTTGACAGCGGCGCTCTGTCTCCGCTCGCTACGAGCGAAGCGTTTGTCAACTGCAAGTGCCCGAAGTGCGGTGCCGATGCCAAGCGCGAAACGGATACCATGGATACCTTTATCTGCTCCTCCTGGTATTACCTGCGCTACACCGACCCGAAAAACGATAAAGCGCCTTTTGCCAAGGATAAGGTCAATTACTGGGCACCCGTTGACCAGTATATCGGCGGTATCGAGCATGCCATCCTGCATCTCCTGTATTCCCGCTTCTTCACGAAGGTGTTGAAGGACGAGGGACTGGTGGACTTTGATGAGCCATTCACGAATCTTTTGACGCAGGGCATGGTCATCAAGGACGGCGCGAAGATGTCGAAGTCCAAGGGCAACGTGGTTTCCCCGGAGGAAATTATTGCGAAGTACGGCGCGGACACCGCAAGGCTCTTCATCCTGTTCGCGGCGCCCGTGGAGCGCGATCTGGATTGGAGCGATCAGGGCGTCGAGGGGGCATACCGTTTCCTGAACCGCGTGTGGCGCATTTTGGGGCACTTCGAGGAGAGCATCCGGAGGGGCAAGCCGGACTACGATGTGGAAGCCCTCACGCAGGAAGAGCATGATCTTCGCCGTGTCCTCCATGTCACCATCAAGAAGGTCACGGAGGATGTGGGCGACCGCTTCATGTTCAATACGGCGGTCAGCAGTCTCATGGAGCTTGTGAATGCGCTCTATGCTTTCCAGGACAAAGAACTGAACGCAGGGCTTGCGCGTGAGGTCGCGGAGAATCTGCTGAAGATGCTGGCACCTTTCGTGCCCCATATCGCGGAGGAACTTTGGAGCCGCATGTTCGGCGGGAGCAGCGTGCATCAGCAGAAATGGCCCGGCTATGATGCGTCCGCCATCGTGCTGGATGAGGTGGAGATCGTGCTCCAGGTCAATGGCAAGGTGCGTGGCAAGGTGACGATTCCTGCGGATATTGACCGCGAGGAAATGGAAAAGGTGGCTCGTGAACTGCCTCGCGCAAAGGAACTCACCGAGGGCAAAACCATTGTGAAGGTCATCTGCGTTCCGAACAAGCTCGTGAATATCGTTGTGTAGTCTATTCAGGGATGAGGCGAGGGGATGCGGGATGTCTTGGACGAGGCGGCGAATATTCGCTATGTGTTCATGGATGCCAAATCCCTTTCCCGCCAAGAGAGCTGGAATGTGACCATGGAGCAGCTGCAGCCAAGAAGGCCGTACAGAAGATATTGGGACAGAAACGATTCAGAGAAGGGGAGAATCCATCATGAATAAAGTTGCAAATATGCTCAGCCGCATCAAGGCGGAGTTGTCTGAGGACGAGATCCATGCGCTGCAGGAGATGCTGAATCAGGGAGCGGATGGGCAGCAAGGGGCAGACCTGCGGGATGTCATGCAGGCAAAGCGGGAGGAGTCCGAGGCAGAGCCGCACATTACGACGCGCAATTATCAAAGCTATGAGAGTGATCCGCGATTCAAGCTGATCGCAGAGGGCATGAAGGCGCTTGAGAAGGCGGAACATGCGGGGGATCGCGCAGAGATCCTAGCTGTGAAGAAACAGTATCCGCGTGCGGACGCATTTATTTCCGCCCTGATGGTGGCAAGCGCGGCAGGGGAGTCACGCCATGAGGCTGGCGTCCACGCGATGGACCGGCTGCTCAATGAGGAGCCGGTAGAGGATGTGTTGGCGGAGCTGTGGAATAAATAAGGATCTGAACAGATCCTAAGGAACCGGGAGGGTGAGCGATGCGCGCGGTGGTGACGAGGGTGCGCGAGGCGTCAGTGGAGATCGATCATGCGCTGCACGGAAAAATCGGCAAGGGCTATCTGGTGCTTTTGGGCATCGGGCCTGAGGATGAGGAAAAGGATGCTGTGCACCTGGCGGAAAAGATATGCAATCTGCGCGTGTTTGAAGACGAGCAGGGAAAGATGAATCTGGATCTTGCATCGGTGGGCGGCTCTTTGCTGGTGGTGTCACAGTTTACGCTTTATGCGGATCTGAAGAGCCGCAGGCCCGGCTTTTCCCATGCGGCGAAGCCCGCGCAGGCGATTCCGCTGTATGAGCGTTTCATGGAAGAGTGCCGCGCCAAGGGTTTTCCGGTGGAGAATGGGGAGTTCGGCGCGGATATGCAGGTTTTTTCCGTGAATGACGGGCCTGTGACTTTGCTGTTCGATA
Source organism: uncultured Selenomonas sp. (assembly GCA_937915915.1). Taxonomy (GTDB): domain Bacteria; phylum Bacillota; class Negativicutes; order Selenomonadales; family Selenomonadaceae; genus UBA9786. Next base: position 3,041 of record CALGGN010000183.1, read on the forward strand.
CGAAAGAGGTGTGAGCCAGATGGCATTTCAAGAGCGTTTGAGGAAACTGGCAAGGCTGGCGGTGCGCATGGGAGTGAATCTGCAGGAGGATCAGATGCTGGTCATCAACGCGCCAATCGAATGCGCGGAATTCGCGCGTTTGGCTGCTGAGGAAGCCTACGCGGCAGGGGCGCATGATGTGGCGCTGAACTGGAATGATGAAAAGATGGCACGCATCCGCTATGAAAAGGCAAGGGATGCGGTCTTTTCGGAGTTTCCGAGCTGGCGGCAGAAATTCTATATGGACTATGCGGAGCAGGGCGCGGCATTTCTTTCGATTGCGGCGCAGGATCCCGAAATCTTCCGGAGCGTTGCGCCGGATCGTTTGCTTCGTTCACGGCAGGCAGCAGGGGCGGCGCTGATGGAGTACAGGGAGCGGCTGATGAAGAATCGGAACACATGGTGCGTTGTGTCTGTTCCGACAAGGGCATGGGCGAAAAAAGTGTTCCCCGATGTTTCGGCGGACGAAGCGACGGATAAGCTCTGGGAAGAGATTTTCCGCACGGTGCGCGTCTCGGAGGAATCGGATCCCGTGGAGGAATGGAGGGCGCATACAGCCTTCCTTGCAAAAGCGGCTGCGTTCATGAACGATCATGCCTTCCGTGCGCTGCACTATCAAAACGGGCTGGGAACGGACCTGACGGTCCGGTTGCCGGAAGGTCATATCTGGGCAGGCGGTGCAGAACAGTCCGAGCTGGGCACGATATTTGTCGCGAATATGCCGACCGAGGAAGTCTATACGGCTCCGCTGCGGGACGGCGTGGACGGTACGGTATATGCGACGCGCCCGCTGGTCTACGAGGGGAATCTCATCGAGAATTTCCGCATTATTTTCGAGCGGGGAAAAGCCATCTCCTGCGCTGCCGAAAGGGGAGAGGAACATCTGAAGTCGCTGCTTGCGGTGGATGATGGGGCATCATACTTGGGAGAGGTGGCGCTCGTGCCGTATGATTCCCCGATTTCCAAGAGCGGCGTGCTTTTCTACAACACCCTCTTTGATGAGAACGCTTCCTGCCATCTCGCTTTTGGCAAGGCTTATCCGACTTGCCTGAAGGGCGGGGAGAAGATGGCATCCGTGGAATTGTTGCAGCATGGACTGAACGATTCGCTGGTGCATGAGGACTTTATGGTAGGTTCCGAAGATTTGTCCATTATGGGCATTCAAAAGGATGGGGCGGAGGTTCCTGTTTTTGTGGATGGAAAGTTTGTTTTTTGATTTTTTTCAGGCAAGCAGGATTTTCATTTTTTTTGTATAATTATCACTGTGGGAGGGCAAGCTTGGAAGGAGTGGAGTCTCAGTGGATCTGAAGAATTTTATGGAAGATTATGTGGTGGCGAAGCTGGATGAGGTCTTGGCGCAGTACCCGGACTGCTGTCATTGCGAGCAGTGCAAGCGGGATATCGCGATTCTTGCGCTCAACCACTTGCCGCCGAAGTATGTCTCGACGGAAAAGGGGCAGATTTTTGCGCGGGTGGAGAGCATGGGCAGCCAGTATGAGGTGGAGACCATCAAGCAGCTGGCGGATGCGATTGCCATTGTGAAGGCGCATCCCAGGCATCCGAAGCAGCAATAGGGAGCTATCCCCCATGGGGGACAGAAAGCCCCTGCGCCGATGTGGATATGGCGCAGGGGCTCTGTTGGCGTGTAGAATCACTTACGTTTTTTGACGAAGTTTTCGATGCGGGCGAGTGCCTCGGAAATCTTGTCGATGGAGGTGGCGTAGGAGCAACGAACATGCCCTTCGCCGCACTTGCCGAAGGCGCTGCCCGGGACGAGAGCCACATGCTCCGCCTGCAGCAGCTTTTCCGCAAATTCCTCGGAGGTATAGCCTGTGGGGCTGATGTTCGGGAAGATGTAGAACGCACCTTTCGGCTCGAAGCAGGGAAGCCCCATCTTCGTGAATCCGTCATAGATGAGATGACGCCGCCGATCATATTCCGCTACCATCTTTTTCATGTATTTCTCGCCGCGGCGAAGCGCCTCAATGGCGGCCGTCTGCGCCGTGATGGGAGCGCAGAGCATGGTGTACTGGTGGATCTTGGTCATGGCCGCAATGATGTCGGCGTTGCCCAGCGCATAGCCGATGCGCCAGCCGGTCATGGCATAGGCCTTGGAAAAGCCGTTGAGCAGGATCGTGCGCTCTTTCATATCGGGCAGGGATGCAAAACAGGTATGCTCGCCGTCATAAGTGAGATCGCCGTAGATTTCATCGGAGATCACGATGAGGTCCAGCTGTTTTGCAAAGTCCGCGATGGCAAGCAGATTCTCCCTGTTCATGATGGCGCCGGTCGGATTGTTCGGATAGCCGATCAGGATGGCCTTTGTCCTAGGCGAAAGGTGTTCCTCCAGCTCGGATGGCGTGATGCGGAACTCGTTTTCGATCTTTGCGGGGACGGCAACAGGGATGCCGCCCGCGAGGATGGTGCATGCCTGATAGGACACATAGCACGGCT
>CALGGN010000184.1 GCA_937915915.1 uncultured Selenomonas sp.
TCAAGCCCCAGGCCCGCACGGGGAGCGATGAGCTGAACAAACAGATTGAAGCCCTTTGGGCGGAGTGGACGCGGGCGGAAAACTGCGACATCACGGGGCAGCAGACCTTTGAGGAATTGCAGGCCCTGCTTCTGCGCCGCAAGGTGGTGGACGGGGAAATCTTCATCAAGAAAACCATCACCCGCAAGGGCAAATTTCCCCTCAGGCTGCAGGTTATCAAGTCTGACCTTCTGAGCCAGTATATGATAACCGCCCCCAGGAGCGGCAATGTTATCCGCTCCGGCGTGGAGCTGGATGATTACCTGAAGCCCGTGGCCTACTGGATAGACAAGAAAAGCCCTGACGGCTTTATCCAGTACGACCCGGACAGGGTGCCAGCCGAGGAAATCATTCACCTGTGGACCAGGAAGCAGCCCGACCAAATCAGGGGCATTTCCGACCTGGCCCCCATCATCAAGCGGCTGAAAGACACCCAGGACTACCTGGACGCGGAAACCGTGGCGGCAAGAATCGCCGCCTGCTTCTCTGTTTTTATCACTACTACCGATGGCACATCCGGCAAAGTTGGCCGCCTGGGCAATATGAAGGACCCGGAAGGCAAGAAATTGCAGTCCCTGCGCCCCGGCATGATTAAATATCTGGCCCCTGGGGAGAAAGTGGAAACCGCCAGCCCTTCCCGTGGCATGGCCAACGCCAAGGATTACATCAGCATCCAGGAGCGGCTGGCAGGGGCGGGCCTGGGCATGTCCTATGAGCTTATGAGCCGGGATTTCGATAAGTCCAGCTTTTCGGCGGCCAGGCAGGGCATGCTGGAAGACAGGAAAACCTTTGAGCCCATGCAGCACTACCTGGCAGAGCATCTTTGCGGCCCCATCTATCGGGAATGGCTGGATTTATGCGTGATAGCCGGCCTCCTGCAAATCCCGGATTATTACGCGAACCGGGAGAAATATCAGCAGTGCGAATGGGTGACCCCCGGCTGGACCTGGATAGACCCCAGCAAGGAAGTTAATGCAGATATCATAGCCCTGCAGAATGGCGGCAAAACCATGGCTCAGTGGTGTGCAGAGCGTGGCTATGACTGGCGGGAGCAGTTGGAGCAGATGGCTCTGGAGAAGAACACGGCAGAAGCCCTGGGCCTTAAACTGTCCATCCACACCCCCATCACGGTACAAGCTGCCCAGAGCAATCATGTGGATGATAACGCCGGTGACGGTGAGGATAACGACAAGGAGGATGAAGATGGAACCGAAGACGAGAACCAGGAACAAGAATGAGCCGCTATCCCGTGCCTTTTACGGGGAAATCATCTGCCGTGATGCGGGGGAGGAGAAGGACAGCCGCACCTTCAGCCTGTCCCTTTCCAGTGAGGAGCCATATCAAAGGTGGTTTGGCACTGAAATTCTCCTGCATACGGCAGAGGCTATCGACCTCACCCGCCTGCAGGAGATAGGCGTCATGCTGTTCAACCATGACCCTGACCGTGTTATGGGGAAAATCCTTTCTGTGGAGCTGGATGAGGCAGAGCACAAGCTGAGGGCGGTGGTTCAGTTTGACGAAGACGAAGAAAGCGAAAGAATCTACCAGAAAGTCAAAAGCGGCACCCTCAAAGGGGTTTCCGTGGGCTACAGGGTGGACACCTGGGAAGAAGTGGGAGAAGGCCGAAAGAGCCAAAACGGGCGCTTTAACGGCCCCTGTGATATTGCCACCCATTGGACGCCCTATGAGCTTTCTATCGTGTCCCTTCCTGCTGATCCCACCGTAGGTGTAGGCCGTAGTTTAGAACATGACAACGAGGAAGAAAATGGAGATGTGAACATGGACGAGAACAAGAAAACCATCCAGGCAGAGCCGGAAACCAGGAGCCAGGCCCAGCCTGAGAATGTACCCCAGCCCCAGGCTGCCCAGGAGCCCCCGCTGGATGCAGAAGCCGTAAGGAGCGCCGCCGTGGAGGCAGAGCGTCAGCGTGTGCGTGAGATTGACGGGCTTTGCCGTCAGTTCGGCATGGATTCTGCCAAGTTCATCAGCGAAGGCACCAGCGTAGAAGCTGCCAGGGCTGCCGTGCTGCAGCAGTTGGCTCAGGAGCGCAAGCCCCAGCAGGTGAATGTGCAGGCAGACGAAATGGACAAATTCCGCGCCGCTGCCATTGACGGCCTTGCCATGCGGGCGGGCCTGGGTATCGAAAAGCCTGCCGCCGGTGCTGATGAATTCCGTGGTAAGCGCATGATGCGCCTTGCAGCGGAGTGCATTGAACGCGAAAAGAACGCAAGCACCCGCAACATGGACGATGAGATGCTTATCCGCGAAGCTTTGACGGGAACGGGTGCTTTCCCCGGCATCCTGTCCAATGTGGCGAACAAGTCCATGGCCCAGGCTTATCAGGAAGCATCTACGACTTACCAGCTCTGGACGGCCAAAGGCAGCAACTCTGACTTCAAGCAGGCCACCCGCTATCGTCTGAGCGAGGCCGGGGAACTGGAAAAAATCGGTGAAAATGGCGAATTTAAACATGATGAAATCACGGAAAGCTCTGTGACTGTCGGTGTGGCCACCTATGGCAAGAGCTTTTCCCTTACCCGTCAGGCTATTATCAACGACGATATGGGCGCACTCAAGGCCCTGCCCTCCATCCACGGTGCTGCCTGCCGCCGCATGATCAACAAAATGGTCTATTCCATCCTGACGGACAACCCCACCATCGAGGGAGCGGCACTTTTCCACGCAAGCCACGGCAACCTGCAGACCCAGGGCCTCACTGTGGCAGGGCTGGGCAAAATCAAGGCGGCTATGGCCAAGCAGAAGAATATTGCAGGCAAGGCATTCCTCAATATCCAGCCTGCTTACCTGATTGTGCCCGTGGATCTGGAAGTGGAAGCAGCCCAGCTCATCAACTCTGTGGTTGACCCGTCCAAGAGCAACGCCACCGTTAACCCCTTTGCAAATAAGCTGTCTGTGATTGCAGACCCGGAACTTTCCACAGGCAATGTTTTCTACATGGTTGCCGCTCCCGGCATCGTGCCCACCGTCGAAGTCACCAGCCTGAACGGCAATGAGACCCCTACCATGGAAAGCGCCGTCCAGTTCGACACTCTGGGCATCAAGTGGCGCATTTACTACGATGTGGGCGTGAATTTGCTCGATTTCCGTGGCATTCAGAAGAGCACCATCAGCTAAGGACAGGAGGGCTAGAACATGGCAAAAGCAGTTTATGTGCAGAAGGGTGATAACATCGACTTTACCGCTGCCGAGACGGTAGGGTACATGGATGTTGTGCCCCTGGAAGATAAGGTAGGCGTGGCCATGCAGGATATTCCTGCGGGCGGCACAGGCACCGTGGCCCTCACAGGGGCCTATGCCTTCCCCGCCGTCACCGGTACTGCTCTGAAGGTGGGGCAGAAAGTCTATTGGGATGCGGCAAACGGTGTCATTACTAACACCGCCACCAGCAACACCTTTGCAGGCCATGCCATCACCGCCAAAGCGGCAGCAGGAAACACCGTCACGGTGAGGCTGGGGTGATGTCCTTCAAGGACATGGTGGCAGCGGATATTTCCGCTGTGTTCCTTAACCCGGAGGAATTTGGGGAAACTCATAACCTGGAAGGGAAAGAGTGCATCTGCGTGGTGTCCGGCTGGGCAACAGATGACCGCAAGGCAAATCTTCGCGGCGGCGGGCGTACCCCGGAGGGGCTGCATGGCGACTATATCACCGTATGCGTGAAGGCAGAGGATTTGGGGAGAGTGCCCAAAGAAGGCACACCCTTCCGCATGGACGGCAAGCGTTATGTGGTGGATAAATGCACCAACGATATGGGCATGCTGACCATAGAGCTGGGGGCCTACCGCATGGGAGGCGGTGCATTCGGATGATTGAGATAGATGCAAGCGACCTTATCAGGGCGCAGCAGCTTTTGCAGGGGATACCGGGGGCGGCTCAGAAGGCCGCCAATACGGCCATACGCAAGAGCATCCGTGGAGCTAAGAAGGACGCGACCGACAAGGCCAAGGAGCGGTATACCATCAAGCCCTCCTACATCACGAGAACCATGAAGGTGTCTTTTCAGGGGGGCGGCGCTGTGCTGACCTCCAGGGGGCGGGTGAACGACCTGGCCTATTTCAAGCACAAGCCCACGGCGGTGCCAAAAAGGCGGCCAGCCAAAGGCAACTACCTCTACAGTCAGGTGGTGAAGGGGCAGGGAGGCACCATTGCCCATGCCTTCCTGGCCAGGATGAAATCCGGCCATGTGGGAGTGTTCCGGCGCACCGCCGGGAGCAGCAGCCTGCCCATTGCCAAGCTGTCCGGCCCTTCCACCCCTCAAATGCTGGAAAGTCCCGGCGTGAGGGAATTCGTGGAGAAAAGGGCCCAGGAAAGACTCAGTAAGGAACTGGAAAGAGAGGTGAATGCCTTCCTTATGGGCTATAGAAGATGACACCGGCAAGATTAGTGCAAGCCGTAACGGCAGAAGTGAAAGAAGCCGTCAAGGGCTACAAAATGAAAGCCGAAGGGCAGGAGGACAAAGCCGTTTCCGTCTATGCCCAGCATATCCTTGACGAAGATTTTCAGGACGATAGCTACTACCCCTTGATAATCGTCAGCTGGCAGGGCACCGAAGACACAGATGACGGCGCTGAGGCAATTATAGGCCTCACCTTTGGAGTTTTCGGCGAAGAGGGCAAAGGAGAGGACGGCAAGGGGGCGGACGGCAGAGGAACGGGAGCATGGCAGGATCTTCTCTCCATCATTGAGAGGGTACGGCAGCGCCTCCTGATATTCCGCAAGCTGGACAACCGTTTCCGCCTCATCATGCCCGTGAAGTTTGAAACCATTGAGGCCCAGCCCATCCCCTTCTGGTTTGGCTATGGAACCCTGCGTTACCAGGTGGGACAGCCGGGGCAGCACATGGAAGAAGACTGGTACAAGATAACGGAGGAATACATCAAATGAGTGAGAAGCAGGAAGAAAAAAAGCCCGTCAAGGGCAAAGCCAAGCAGGAGAATCTCAAGCAGGAGGCCGGGCCCGTGATGTATATCGGCCCCAACCTCCTTTCCAAGGGACTGAAAACCTATACCGTGTATAAGCAGGAGCCTGCTGAAATTATTTCGAGCCTCCAGCAGGAATTCAAGACCATCAACCGGCTCTTTGTCCCCGTGACGGCAGCCACCAGGGCCATGGCTGACCTGCAGAAGAAGGGCACCCCTGTGAACCTGGCCTATGCAGAGATGACGAAGTGAGTTAAGGAAGGAGAAAGACATGGCATATAAGCATGGTATTTACACCGGCGAGGTGCCCACCAGTCTGGTGCCCATGACCCAGACTGACAGCGGCCTTATCATTGCCTTTGGCACAGCCCCGGTACATCTGGCAACTGCCCCGGCAGAAGTCAATACCCCGGTGCTTTGCTACACCTACGCTGAGGCAGTGGCCGCTTTCGGCTACTCTGACGATTGGAACAAGTTCACCCTCTGCGAGGTGATGAAGTCTCAGTTTGCGCTCTTTAACATGGCTCCTGTGGTCTTTGTGAACGTGCTTGATAAGGCCAAGCACATAGCAAAAATGACCCAGGAAGAATGTGCCCTCATAGACCATATCGGCACTATCACCGAACCAGCCCTGCTGGCAGATATCAAAGTATATGCTGCTACCGATGGGGAGGCATTGGTGGCAGATACCGACTACACGGCAGCCCATGATGATAACGGCAACTTGATCATCACAGCCCTCACAGGCGGTGCCCTGGCCACCGCTGATAAGGCCTATGTGACCTACACAAAGCTGGCCCCCGACAACGTGGCGGCGGCAGATATTATCGGCGGCATCGACACGGTGACCGGCAAAGCTGAGGGCCTGGAGCTGATTGATGAAATTTACCCCCGCTTTGGCTTGGTGCCCGGTATCATCATTGCCCCCAAGTGGTCCAAGAATATCAATGTGGCAGCGGTGATGAAGGCCAAGGAGCACAATATCTGCGGCCACTTCAACGCCATTTCCGTCTGCGATATCCCCACGGAAACGGTGAAGACCTACACCGCCGCCGGAGAATGGAAGAATCAGAATATCGGGGCTGACAAAGACTGTGTTGTATGCTGGCCTCTTCTGAAGCAGGGAGATGAAGTATTCCACCTGTCCACTCAGCTGGCCTCTGTTATGAACTACACTGACAGTCAGCACGATGATATTCCCTCCTATTCCCCCTCCAACAAGAGCCTGCAGGCCAATGGTGCCTGCCTTCTGGATGGCACGGAGATTTACCTGAACAATGCCCAGGCTGCCTATCTGAACGGCCAGGGCGTTGTCACCGCCCTGAACTTCATCGGCGGCTGGAAGTCCTGGGGCAACCGCACCGCTGCCTACCCCTCCAACACGGATGTGAAGGACAGTTTCATCTCCTCGCGCCGGATGTTCAACTGGATCGGCAACACTCTCATTATCACCTTCTGGAGTAAGATTGACGATCCCACCAACAAGCGGTTCATTGAAACCATCGTGGACAGCGCCAATATCTGGCTCAACGGCCTCACGGCCAAAGGCGCCCTTTCAGGTGGCCGGGTGGAATTCCGGGAAGATGAAAACACCACCACCGGGCTGATGGACGGCATTATTTACTTCCACGTCTACATCACGCCGCCTTCTCCTGCCCGCGAGATCCATTTCACCCAGGAATACGACCCGGCGTATATTTCTACTCTGTTCGCTTGACTGTTCGCTTGATTAGGAGGTAAACAATGGGAAGCGTAAACATGGTGAGAGATAAGCTCATCAATTTTGAAGTGTTTGTGGCAGGCGGCCGCAAGCTGGGCATGGCAGACATTACCCTGCCCAGCATCGAGTATAAGACCGCCACCCTCTCGGGGGCGGGCATCGGCGGAGAGATTGAAATGCCCACGCCGGGGCAGACCGGCAGCATGGAACTGGAAATCAATTGGCGCACCCTCAATGAGGATGCGACCAAGCTGCTGGCCATGAAGGCCCATGACCTGGAGCTGAGAGGATCCAGTGAACAGTATGATGCAGGCACCGGGGAGATATCCTCTGAGCCTGTAAAAATCAATGTTCGCACCCTGCCCAAGAAGGGCGATATGGGCAGCTTCAAGCCCGCAGACCATACGGACACCAAGAACACCTTGGAACTGGTATACATCAAAATCACCATTGCGAACAAGAAGGTGCTGGAAATCGACAAGCTCAACTACATCCACTTTGTGGACGGCGTGGATTTCCTGGCCAGCGTTCGCAGCGACCTGGGGCTTTGATAGGAGGACAACATGGCAACGAAAGAACTTGAGAATGTAGAGATTGAAGCGGAAGAGAAAGAAGAAAAGCAGGAGCTTGACTTCTCCAACCTGGAAGCAAAGCTGGGGGAGCTCAAGGCCCAGGCTTACATGGATGCAGAAAGGGCCTGCCGCATGAAGGCAGACGCCACCCCGGATATCACCTACAGCTCCAGCTTCAGGGCCAGGCTGGCAGCCCGTGCCCTGGGGGTGGACTATAAGGAGATCCAGAACCTGCCTATTCCTGTGTTCACAGAGCTGGCAGGCAGGGTGCTGGCTTTTTTATTGCAGTCTTCGGCAGAAAAGCTGATGAATGGCGAAGGATAATACAGCCTGAGGCTATCTTCCTGCCCAGAGAAGACAGCCCCACCCAGAAGCTCAGAAAGATAATCTTTGCCTTGAGAGAGGCCGGCAGCATGGAATACTGGCAGAACCAAACCCTAAGAGAGTTTGGGGATTGGCTGGAAGTAATGAAAGCGGCCCGGAAATAGGCAATAAAAAGCCCCGCCGTGATGGCGGGGATAGAAGATCAAGCCTGCTTATTTTCTTTGTAAACTTCGCAAATGCTTTCAAATGTTCCGTAAAGGGCACCGGCAACAGCACTGACGGCAAGGATTCCACAAAAGACAATCACCACAAGCGCGGCTAAACCGAAAATGGCAGACATGTGATTACCCCCTTTTGTAAAACTATTTACTCATATTATACCAGAAAGGAGGCGGTTTTGGAGTGGCAGCGGGAAAAATATTTGCTATTTCCTTTGCGATAAATGCCATGATGGGAGCCAGTTTTGCCACAGCCATGAAGCAGGGCGGGGCAGTCATGCAGCAGCTCAGCGAAAAGACCAAATACTTGAACGCCGAGCAGAAACGGCTGGATAAAGCCTGGCAGGATTCGCAAAACCAGGTAAGAGCCTATTCCCGCCAAATGCAGCAGCTGCAGACCCAGTACAGCCAGGGCCGCATCTCAGAAAGCCAGTATCAGGCCACTATGCAGCGCATATCCCAGAATATGCGGCAGGCAGGTATGAGCGCCGAAGAATATCGGGGACACCTGCAAAGGCTCAGACAGGAAATGGAGCAGACACAGGCGGCAACGAAACGACTGGAAGCTGCCCAGGCAGGCAAGATGGCGGCAGGTGCCAAAGTCAGCGCTGCTTGGGCTGGAATGAATAGCGGCCTTGCAACAGCGGGTATGATTGCCGCTCCCTTCATAGGCGCTATAGAAACTGCCATGGACTTTGAGCAAGCCATGTCCAAAGTACAGGCCATTACCCGCTCCAATGATACCGCCATGGCCCAGCTCACGGCAAAGGCAAGGGAACTGGGGGAAACCACCCAGTTTAGCGCTACCCAGGCAGCTCAAGCCATGTCCTACTTAGGCATGGCAGGCTGGGATGCAAATCAGATAATCGGCGGCATGCCCGGCCTTCTGGCTCTGGCAGCGGCGGGCGGCACAGACCTTGCCCGCACGGCGGATATTGTCTCCGATGATTTGACGGCTTTCGGCCTGTCTGCAGATCAGGCAGGGCATATGGCGGATGTGTTCGCTGTCACCGTCACCAGGACAAATACCAACGTGGAAATGCTGGGGGAAACCATGAAGTATGCCGCTCCTGTGGCTAAAGCCTTCGGAGCCTCCATGGAGGAAACAGCAGCCCTGGCAGGCATCATGGCCAACAGCGGCATCAAGGCCAGCCAGGCAGGTACATCCCTCAGGGCTGGATTCCTGAGGCTTGCAGGGCCGTCCAAGAAGTCAGCCAAGGCCATGGCAGAGCTTGGCATATCTATGTCGGATGCTCAGACACAGCAGCAGGAAGCCCAAGCCGCATTGAGGGAATTGGGCATCGAGTATGAGGATTTTGAGGGCAAGCCCCGCAAGATGGGGGCAATCCTTGGGGAACTCAGGAACAAAACAGAAGGATTATCGAAAGAGCAGCGTCTTGCTATCCTGCAGGCTATCTTCGGCACAGAAGCTGCCACCGGCTGGCTGGCCGTGCTGGATGCAGGTCCGGAAACCTTTGATAAGCTTGTCACCGAAATGGAGAACTGTGACGGAGAAGCCGAAAAAATGGCTGCCACCATGATGAACAATGCCAAGGGTGCATGGACACAGTTCAAGAGCGCCATGGAGGGCGTGGCCATATCCTTCGGCTCCATATTCCTGCCTGCTATTACTGCCGGAATGAAAGGCATGGCTGATGCGGCAGGGAAAGCGTCTGCATGGATAAAGGATAACGAGGGGTTGGTGAAGTCCATTGCTGAACTGGCGGGAGGTATTGCAGCTGCTGCAGGTATATTCAAGGTATATCGGTTGGCAGCAGCAGCCTTTGACTATGCTCACAAAAGCGCACAGCTATTCTTCCGTGGGACGGTATTGGGCCAGAAGATGGCAATGGCAGCAGCCCAGGGAATTGCCAGGGCTATGCCAGCCCTGCGGGCGGCGCTCAGTGCTGATACTTACCGCAGTATGGGCACCCAGGCGGCAGGCGGCTTCAGGAGTATGCGCGCTCAGGCTGCGCAGGCTTTCAGATCTGTAGGCACTCAGGCGGTGGAAACCTTCAACAGCATGAGGACAATCAAGTGGTCAGACATAGGCGCAAGTCTCAAAAGCTCTCTTGATAGTGCTGCTGCTGGCATGAAAGGCAGGGTACAGGCCATGCAGGCCGCTGCAAGCAATTTCAGCGTAAAAGGGACAGCCCAGGGAGCCGGAACGGCCATGCAGGATAAATATCAGGGACTAAAGGCCGCTGTCGCCAACAATATGACGGCAGCCCAGGGAACTTTTGCAAGAGGCGCTGGAGCTATCAAGCAACATGCCTTTGAGGCAGGTGAGGCCGTCAGGAATATGGCCCAAAAGTTTAGCATAAAAGGGGCGGCTGAAACGGCCGGGAAGGCGTTGGAAGGGATGGGAAAGGCAATGTTCAACCTTGGCAAGGCGGGGCTGGGGGCCATGTTCTCCCCTTTGGGTATAGCCCTGATGGCCATAGCCGGGGCAGCCTATCTTATCTATACCAACTGGGACAAGGTGGGTCCCTTCTTCATGGAGCTGTGGGGGCGGATAACCCAGGCATTTTCTGATGCCTGGACAATGATACAGCCAGCCCTGGAGCAGCTAGGCACAGCTTTTGATGCGCTGATGCAGGTTCTTGCCAATGCCTGGACTGCACTGCAGCCCACCTTCACCCAACTGGGAGTGACCATTGGCAATCTGGCCATGTCCATAGGCCCTGTACTCAGTCAACTGGGGCAGACAATCATGGCTGCCTTTGACTCATTGGCTAATAGTGGCGTGTTTGATGTGCTCATACAAGCGGGGCAAATGCTAGCTACCATCTTTGGCGGTGTCCTGATAGGCGCCTTTATCATCTTTGCCAATGCGGTTGTGGGGCAGGTTACGACTGCAATAGGCGTTGTGGCCTCCGTCATAAGCGGGGCTATCGGCGTGTTTACGGGGCTGATTCAGTTCATCACTGGCGTATTTGCCGGGGATTGGTCTGCAGCCTGGGATGGCATTGTGCAGATTTTCAGCAGCATCTTCGGCACCCTGGGGAATATTGCCAGTAGCGTGCTGGGAGGCATAAAGAACACCGTCAACGGTATAATCGGCTCTATAAAGAGCGTGGCCGGATTTGGCGGCGGGGGTGGCGCTGATGTATCGTCTAATGCCAGGGGCGGCATTTACAGGAAAGGCGCTTTCCTGACCACCTTCGCAGAAGAAGGGCCGGAGGCGGCTATACCATTGGATGGCTCACAGCGAGCCATAAGCCTCTGGCAACAGGCGGGGGAGATGCTTGGGTTAATGCCCCAGGCCCGGATGGCAGTTCCTTTGCAGGAACAAGGCGGGGCTATAACCGTGCCTCCTGCCATAGTGAAAGTGCCCCGGCAGGAAAGCATTGCGCCTACTATGGCAATGCCCCAGGCACCCGTTATAAGCCTTTCCATCGAAAAAGGAGATGAAAGCAGTGAACATGGTTTTGAACTGCCCTCCCTGGATATCCCCAAGGGACTTTGGATAAAAGCCGCTGAATTGCTGGGGTTGAATGGGGGCGGCGATACAATCACCAACACCATCAGCAATGTAACTCATAGCGAACAGAGAGCAGACAATTCCAGCCTCACGGCACCGGTGATTACTATCAATCTCACAGTGAACGGCCATGCTGACTCCGGCACCATCAAGGATGCTGTGCTCGATGCAGGGCGGCAGATGCAGCAGACCTTTGCAGAGCAGATGGAAGCCTTTCAGAGGCGGAAAGCGAGGCTGGCATATTGAGCAGGACATACACTACCAAAAGCGGCGATATATGGGACTTGATAGCCTATGAGCAGCTGGGAGACTGCCGTTATGTCAATCTTTTGATGGAGGCCAATCCCCAACACCTGGATACAGGCATATTTTCTGCCGGAATAGTGCTCACCCTGCCGGAAATTACGGATGAAAACAGAGTGAAGAACCTGCCGCCATGGAGGAAGTGACACATGGAAGTAAGACGTGCAAAAATCAAATGCCTTTATGATTCAGAGGATATCTCCCAAGACATTGCCTCCCTCCTCAAGGGCTTTTCCGTCACGGAGGTGCTGGGGGGAGAAGCTGATGAGGCAGAAATATCCCTGCATGACAGGGAAGAGCTTTGGATGGGAGACTGGCTGCCGGAGCTTGGGGCTACCATGGATATCACCCTGCAAATCTCAGATTGGGAAGGGGAGGGGAATACCAGGGAACTGCCCTTTGGCAAGTTCGATGTGGATGAAATCACCATCAGCGGCTGGCCCCATGAGGCGAAAATAAAGCTGATTTCTGTGCCTGTCACCGGCGGCATGAATTCCGTGAAAAAGACACGGGCCTGGGAAAAGGTGAAACTCTCCCAAATAGCCCAGGATATAGCGGGCAGCGCAGGTATGGAGCTTTACTATGACACAGAGGAAGACCCCATGCAGGAAAGGGCAGAGCAGTCGGAGCAGACAGATCTATCTTTCCTGCAGAAGCTCTGCAAGGATGCGGGGCTGTCTCTCAAAGTCACTGACAAGAAAATAGTTATCTTCGACGTGTCCAAGTACGAAAAGGCCGACCCGGTGCTGGAAATTGTCAACGGCATCAGCGCGGTGAAATCCTTTGAGTGCAGGCAGACCGTCCACGAAATCTACAAGGCCTGCCATGTCAAGTACAAACACTCCAAGAAAGATGAACTCATAGAGTTTACCTTTACAGACCCCAAGCGGGAGAAGGGGGAAACCCTGGAAATCAACGAAAAGGTGGAATCCGTGGCAGAGGCGGAAAAGCTGACCAAGAAGAAGCTCCATGAGAAGAACCTGGAGGAATCCTCAGTCAGCCTCACCATGGTGGGCAACTTTGCCTTGCTGGCCTCCAATACCGTTACCTTGAAGGGCTTCCATACCTTTGACGGCAAGTATCTCATTATGAAAAGCTCCCATGAGGTGGGCAGTGGCTACACCACGAAAGTGGATTTGAGGAGGGTGATTGATGGATACTGAGGCCGAACGCCTTTTGCGGGGCATGGTGAGGACAGGCACCGTCTCAAGCGTGAACACGGCCAACAACACGGCCAGGGTGACCTTTGACGATAAAGACGGCACCGTAAGCCCTGAGCTTCATATCTTGCACCGCTGCAGCGGGAAGAATAAAGACTACTGGCTGCCAGATATAGATGATCAGGTGCTCTGCCTCTTTGCCAACAATGACAAGAACTTCTCCACGGGTTGGATTCTGGGAAGCTACTTCAACGAGAAGCAACCGCCCCAGGTGCAAAGCCAGGATATCATGCGTATGGACTTCTCGGACGGCTCATATATCGAGTACAACCGTGCCAGTCACACCCTGAACATGAAAATCAAAGGGCCTATCAATATCAACGGCTCAGTAATCAAACTGAACTGCTGAACTTAAACCAGAATCCGTGAAATACGATATACGTAATATGTCGTAGAGCCGCATCATAT
>CALGGN010000185.1 GCA_937915915.1 uncultured Selenomonas sp.
CCCTACACGACGCTCTTCCGATCTTGCTGGACATCATCACCAAAGACAAGTACCGCAACTTTGTCGTCAAGGTCGATTTTAAGATGACCGAGGGGGCCAACAGCGGCATCAAGTACTTTGTGGATCCTACTCTCAACAAGGGGGCAGGATCCGCAATAGGATGCGAATTCCAGGTTCTCGACGACCTGAGGCATCCGGATGCGAAACTGGGAGTCAAGGGCAACAGGACCCTCGGATCCCTGTATGACCTTATTCCTGCACCGGAGGACAAGCCTTTTGACATCAATGCCTGGAACACTGCCATGGTGGTGGTTCAGGGCAACCATGTCGAGCACTGGCTCAATGGCGTGAAGCTCCTCGAATATGAACGTAACAATCAGGAGTGGAACGCTCTCGTTGCCTACAGCAAATACAAGAACTGGCCCAACTTCGGCAATCGCGACGGCCGCATCCTCCTGCAGGACCACGGCGACGAGGTGTGGTTCAAGAACGTCAAGATTAAGGAGCTGTAAAAGACCCCCCGACCCCCTTTAGGGGGAGGAGTGATAACGTTTAACGGTTAAAGAGCACAGAGGCAGGGAATGCTTCCCTTGCCTCTGTGCTTTTTCTTTAGGAAAAGTTTTGTCTTCTCCTTTAGACTGTAATGAAGAAGAGTGTAAAAGTTTAACTGTTTGTGCCGTTCAGAATAATACTGATTCAAGTAAATATGAAGTTGAGTTTTATAGAAGAGATGTTTCTTCACTTTTGTCTCTTTCAGAAAAAGCTTTGGAAGATAGTGATATAGATATTATAGTCTGGCCGGAAACAAGTGTCGTTCCGCCTGTAGAGTGGAATTTAAAACATGGAACGGATTCTGACAGGCTTAATCTTATAAATGAAGTTTTAAATTTTGTGGGTAAAATAGATTCTTGTCTTGTTTTAGGAAACCAAAGTAAGGAAGATGATGCAGATTATAATGCAGCCTTAGTTTTTAACAGTGATTCTTTGGGGAATAAAAAAGAAAATCCTCTAATCTACAGAAAGATACATTTAGTGCCATTTACAGAGTATTTTGCATGGAAAAATATTTTCCCCCACATTTATAAAATCCTTCTTAACGGAGATTCCCGCTTATGGGAAAAGGGAAGCGAGTTTTCTGTATTCAGGGTAAATGATGTAGGTTTTTCAACACCAATTTGTTTTGAAGATACATTTGGCTCTTTGTGCAGGACTTATGTAAACAATGGTGCAGACTTTTTAATAAACTTAAGTAATGACTCCTGGGCAAAAAGCAATACGGCACAAAATCAGCATTTGTCAATGGCAGTTTTTAGGGCTGTAGAAAATGAATGCCCTTTAGTGCGTAGTACCGCAAGTGGAGTTACATGCGTGATAGGTGCAAATGGAAAAATTTTAAAGCAGTGTGAAAGCTTTTCTGAATCTTATGTTGTAGAAAAAATAAAAATCAATGGAAATAAGAAAACTTTTTATACCCGCTTTGGAAACTGGTTTGCTTTTTTTTGTGTTTTTGTCTGGCGGTTGCCCTTTCGTTTTCATCTGCGGAGGCGCGCATTGCGCCGACGTATGACGGCAGTCTGGATGCATCCCAGATCCGACTGGGCGGCGTTTGCCCGGGCTTTATGCCGGAGGAAGTCGTGCAGCTGCTTGGCGAGCCGGAGCAGTCTACGGGAGGCAGCAGCAATATGGTGTGGAGCTATGGCAATGGTACCTTGGTGCTGATGTACCGGGCAGGTGCCGTCCATTCCATCACCAGCAAGGGCGAAGGGATTGACTGGACCACCGCAGACGGGATCGGCGTGCAGCAGGACGCAGCGCTGCTGGATCAGGTCTATGGGTCGGCTGCGCAGGAGGAAGAACTGAGGGATAAGTCTGTGGCCTATGCCTATTGGGGGAACAAAACAGCACCTTATGCTTACCTGATTTTTTTTGTGAAAAATGACAAGATCGTGCAGATCAAATGCGGAAGAGTGGCATAAAAAAAGAAAGCTGCACTTGATCGGGCGGATCCATTTTTCGCAGGGAAAGCGGCATCGAACGGAGGAATCGGCATGGAGCGGGAATATCCGGATAAGACAGTATTGATCATCGATGATGATGCTATGAATCTGCACGTGGCGGAGATGCTCTTGAAGAAGGAACTGGGCGTGAAAACGGAACTGTCCAAAGGTGGATTGGATGGCATCATGTGCCTGCAGGAGCACGAGGATATCCATCTTGTGCTGTTGGATATCCAGATGCCGGTCGTGGATGGCCTTCGCACGTTGGAGCTGATTCGGAAGCATGAGGAGTGGGACCATATCCCTGTCATATTCCTCACGGCTTCTGAGGATCAAGAGACGATGGAACAGGCGGAGCGACTGGGAGCGGCAGGATATATCAAAAAGCCGTTCCTGCCGCAGGAACTTGTGGCTCAGGTGAAGCGGGCTTTATAGGAAAGGTGATCAACCGCGGATGGAATTCTTGGAGAACTTTTTGAAGCAACATCTGTTGCCTTTGACCGTGCGGCTTTATCGGAATCCGTGGCTGAGAGCAATCCGGTATGCGTTTTTTACGATGATGCCCTTTCTGCTGGCCATTTCCCTGGCAGGCGTTTTTTCCTGGGTGGTGCTGGATCCCTGGGGACCTGTGATGGGAGAACGCGGCCTGAATCTTGGCGCGTGGATGACGGGAGGGCTTTATGGCGAGGCATATCGTCAGTCGCTTTTTGTGAAATACATCACATCTTTCCAAAAAACGATGGAGATGGGCTTTGTTGTCATTCCTATGCTCCTTACGATGGCTTTTGCAGAACGATTTGCGGAGGTCTGGGGCATTGACAAGAAGATGTCGATGTTTACCGCGCTTTCCTCGTTGGTGATCCTGCTGATGATGGAGTACGGGACCGAGGCCGGACCGCTGGATGTGCTGCGCCCGCTGGGGATTTTGTCCGTCATGGCGGTTGCATTGATATCTACCGCGATTTTGGCGCAGACGCTGCGCATCCCCAAAATCCGGATTTATCGGCTGAAAGCGCTCCCGAGAAAGCTGTCGCATTATCTGACGCTTGCCTTTCCCATCATTCTTGCGCTGTTTCTCTTTGGTATGCTTTCCATGGGATATGCGCTGTGGCAGCAGATTTATCAGGTCACGGCACAGGACTGGCTGCAGCAGGTGCTCCGTGTTCCGCCTGTCGAGTTTTTCCAAGGAATGGACGCGGTGATGGCGTTCCAGTTCTTTTCCTGGATGCCCTGGTGGTTCGGCATCCACGGGCAGAGCGTGACACATTTGGTCAATGTGGCTGCCTATGTGCCGGCGCAAATGAGCAATCAACTGGGGGATACGGAGTATATCTTTTGCAGTCCTTTCTTTGAGGCGGGTTTTTTGCACGTGATGGCATTGTCCATTGCGGTCATTGTTTTTTCGAAGCATGAGGACTGGCGGGACGTTTCGAAATTCAGCTTCCCCATGCTGTGCTTCAACCTTCAGGAGCCGTTGCTCTTCGGAATGCCCGTGGTATTGAATGCCGTATTTCTGCTGCCCTTTGTGCTGGCTCCCATGGCGAATGCACTGATCGGATGGATTGCGATTTCCTGGGATATTGTTCCCATCTTCAAATATGCAATCCCCATGGGGATGCCTCCTTTCTTCAGCGGCATGATGTCTACCGGTTCTGTCATGGGAGGGATACTGCAGCTGGTATGGCTGATTGCGGACATCTTCATCTATGCGCCCTTTGTGATCGTTTCCAATATGGCGGAACCGGAGGAATTGGTGCCGAAGGAGGATGAGGATCAATGAGAATATCATCCGATCAACAAATCGAGCGCAGGGAACTGCGGCTGATCATCTGCGTGACGGTTGCTCTTTTGATGGTCATTGTTGTTTCGATCGTCCAGTTCCGGAATGGCGTCCATGAAGGCAGGGAAATCGTGGGCATGCTTCTTCCCGAAGGGAGGGAGGAAACCGTTTGGAGCAGGATGCAGTACCGGGGGCTTCAGAGAGCCTGCGAACAGATGGGGTATGATCTGTTGGTGCGGGAGAATATCAAGACCGAAGGCGGAGAGTGCCGGCAGGCGGTACGGGAACTTGCGCACAAGGGAGCGCGGTCGATCTTCCTTCCGAGCCAAGGATATATGATGCAGCTGCAGGATTATGTGCAGCAGTATCCCCGCGTCCATTTCTTCACCAACGGCGTTGACAAGCAAGTGCCGCGCGTGACCGCCTACTCCCTGCGATACTATGAGCCTCGCTACCTTGCGGGGATCCTGGCGGGCCTGCATACCCAAAATGGGCGGATCGGTTATATCGCTCCCATGCAGTGCCTGGAGATCAATCGCGGGATCAATGCGTTTGTCCTTGGCGTGCATCGCGTGAATCCGCTGTCCCGCGTGATGGTCTGCTGGACCGGTTCATGGAACAATCCGACGCTGGAGCGTGAATCCATGTATCGGATGCGGAACGAGCAGGTGGATGTCATAGCCTATCATTTGGATGACAGCACCGTGGCGGATACGGCAGAGCAGTTCGGGATTGACTATATCGGATGCTATGAGGCGGATGCATCGCACGAGCATTGCCTTGGCGTGATTGAAGCGGACTGGGAAAAGGCTTATCTGGATCTTTTGCAGGGCAATGTCAAGCAGGAGGCTTTTGGGGCAAGCACGTATTGGTCGGGATTAGCGCATGATACGGTGTCGTTCTCGATGCGGGAGGAGCGCATCAGCGAGGCGGTGCGGGAGCAGGTTGCTTTGGCGGCGGAGGAACTTCGGAAGGGACGCATCATATTTTCGGGGGAGATCCGTGACAATCAGGGCATTTTGCGCAGCGAACCGGGCGAGAGCATCAGCACCAAATATATGCAGACGGAAATGAATTGGTTGGTCGAAGGAGTGGAGGTCGTTGGCAGCAAGTGAACTGTCTGCAAAGGAAAAGAAACATGTATTCGGTTACGCGCTGAAAATCGCAGGCGAATTCATGGCGTTTCTGGCGATTCTTGCCATTCTGGTCTTTTTGCTACATGTAAAGCTGGACTCCTTGATGAACCAGGAAATGGAAGAGATTGTCGCGAGGCAGGCGGAATTGGTGGCTCGGATTGCACGGGAGCGATTCGACAGGGAAATCGAGCAGATGGACCGAACGACCTTGATGGTCGCATCGGGCGCTGTCAATCCGGATCTGCTGACAGCGGAGATCAATCGCAGTGAAGAGGGGATAGCTGCGGGCATAGCAGGTCTGGATGGAAACGTCATCGCAGGGATGCCCCTCCCGGAATCCGATTCGATCCGCAGGCAAATCTCCATGGGATTTCAAGGGGAGCAGAACAGTCGTTACCATGAGGGGGTCGGGCTGCTCCTGACAGCGCCCATCATGCACGGGAACAATGTGGCGGCGGTGTTCTACAAGCTCTATACGGAACAGGCTGCTGCGGGGGTCTTTCGTCTGGGGGACAAGGATTATGCCAGCAAGGTCAGCATCTGCGATGCCGAGAGCGGCAAGATATTTGCTCCCTACATAGGGTATGGGGAGCAGGGGGATGTTTTCTATGACGATGCAGCCCAAAGGCCGAAAGGCATGGCGCGTCTCATGGAAAACCTTTCCAAAAAGACGATGACAGCCATCTATGATCCGAGTATCGATTCCAAGCATATATTGTTTGGCGCATACGTTCCCGGTACGCGCTTTATTGTGATGGGCTATACGGATTGGAACGCGATCATTGAAGGCGTCAGCCATGTGCATCTGCTCATGCTCTGGGTATTCGGGCTGCTGGTGCTGATGTTCAGCATCTTCACCCTGTACTTCTTCCATACGGCATTGAAGAAGGTGGAAAGCCAGGAACTGCGCGAGGCAAAGGATGAAGCAGAACGCGCGAACCGTGCGAAGAGCGAATTCCTGGCCAATATGTCCCATGAGATCCGGACGCCGCTGAATTCGGTGCTGGGTATGGACGAGATGATTTTGCGCGCAACGGATGACCGGGTGGTGCGCAATTACGCATGGAACATCAAGAGCGCAGGGGAAACGCTGCTCTCGCTGATCAATGACATTCTGGATTTTTCGAAAATCGAGTCCGGGAAAATGGTGATTGTGGAGGCGGGGTACAGTCTGAGCTCTGTGGTCAATGACATCTACAACATGGTGAAGTTCAAGGCGGAGCAGAAAGGCCTTGATTTCCAGATCATTGTAGATCCGGAGCTCCCGGACGGGCTCTATGGAGATGAGGTGCGGATCCGGCAGGTCGTAGTGAACATCCTGAACAATGCAGTCAAGTACACGGAAAAGGGCAGTGTATCCTTTTTCGTGCATGGCGAGAGAATCTCAGGGACAGAACTGCAGCTCCAGTTCGTTGCCAGAGATACGGGGATTGGGATCAAAGCCTCAGACCAGGCGAAGCTGTTTGCGAAATTTGAGCGTTTGGACTTAAGCAGGACGCGCAATATTGAGGGAACCGGACTCGGACTTTCCATCACGATGAAACTGGTAAAGATGATGGGTGGCTCGATTGAGGTGGAGAGCACCTATGGGGAAGGCAGCACGTTCACGGTCAGTTTGTCGCAGAAGGTGGAGAATCCGGAACCCATCGGGGATTTCCGCAAGCGTGTGGAGGCTATTGTCCAGCAGTATAAGCAGTATGAAGGAGGATTCATCGCACCGTCGGCGGAGGTTTTGCTGGTGGATGACAATGAGATGAATCTGTTTGTCGCGGAGAGCCTTCTGGAGCTCACGGAGATCCAGGTGGACCGCTGCCTGAGCGGGAAAGAGTGTCTTTCGTTGATTTCCCAGAAGCATTACGATGCTGTTTTCCTGGATCATATGATGCCGGAAATGGACGGCATTGAGACGCTGCAGCGTGCAAAAGCATTGGAAGACAGCATGTGTAAGGATACGCCGTTCATTGCGCTCACGGCCAATGCGCTTTCGGGCATGCGGGAAATGTTCCTGTCCAAGGGCTTTTCGGATTATCTGGCAAAGCCGGTGGATGGCAAGGCATTGGAGCGGGTGCTGCGAAAATACCTGCCGCCAGAGAAGATCCTTCCGCCCCGGAAACCCACGGAAGAGGAGGCCGAAGCGCTTCGCGGGGCAATGCATGCGGGGAGAAAGGACGCACAAAAAGCCGATGGGGCGAAGGTGGAGCCTTTGAAAGCAGAAAAAGAGGAGCCGGGTGCATGGCAGATTGATACCGCTGTCGGCTTGAATTATGCGGGCGGCTCGGAGGAAATCTACCAGAGCTTCCTTGCGATGTTTTGCCAGCGAAAGGATGAGATGCAGGAAAAGGTACGGAAGACATTGGCGGAGGAGAAGTGGGAGGATTATACGACGGCAGTGCATGCGCTGAAGTCCACTTCCATGACGATCGGCGCGGTGAAGCTTTCGGAAAAGGCAAAAGCGTTGGAGATAGCTGGGCATGCGTATTTGAACGGGGATGAGCCGGAGAAGCAGCTGGCGTTTATCCGCAAGCACACAGAGGAGACACTGGGCTTATACGATGAGATTCTGGCAGAGACGAGAGACCGGCTGCATGTGGAATTTTGAGGAAAAAAGTAAAAAAGTGCTTGACAGAAACATGGGAATGCAGTATGATAAGCAAGCTGACTCACGCGAGAGGGAAACTTGAAAAGCGGTCAGCAGCGTGTTCCTTGAAAACTAAACAATGCAGAAAAGACATGTAACATTTGTAACATGTA
>CALGGN010000186.1 GCA_937915915.1 uncultured Selenomonas sp.
GGCACTTCTTTGTCCACCGTGCCTCACGCTCCCTGGCACGGCGTTCCCAGTAGCTCATTCCCGGCATTTTGTCACCTCCTTTTGGTGTTGGCGGGCTGTGTTATAATTGGCTTGGTGTCGATGAAGGGAGGTGATGATGATGGTTTACCTTATTGCTTACGATCTCAACAGGCCGGGGCAAGAATACTCCAAGCTGTATGAGGCGATAAAATCTCTCGGTGATTGCTGCCACTGCATGGATTCCGTTTGGTTGGTGGACGCATGGATGACTACAGAATCTATTGGCAAGAATCTTCGACATGCTGGCTGTCTGGACAACAATGACAAATTACTCGTTGCCGAAGTCTGCAAGGGCATGGATTTGCACTTACCACCCGACTCGCAAAGATGGATAGCGAATCACATATCGTCCAATCAATATCCTTCCTACGGACGGTAGGCAACTAGGCTCTCCCCCAGACACTTTGTCCCTTGCTTTTCGTTACCACCCCGTCTGTACACATCTCGCTGACAAACTTGGGTTTGAGGGCTGAACGGGCGGCATCCAATCTGTTTTCTATCGCTTCTACCCGTTCAGACAGTTCTTTGTGCGTTTCGTCAGCACAAGCATTTTTCACTTCTTGCCGCTTTTCTGCCTCCAGCAGGAAGGCGGCTATTTCTTTAGGTTCACCCTTGATTGTCAGCTCCATCTTCTTCGCCTCCTAAATCTCCATAATCCTCTGCCCCTTCTTCCTTCTCCTTCTCCAGTTCCTCCATCTCCTCCTTGGGATCTGTGACGAAGGGCAGGAGGGACAGAAGCCGCTTCCTCGACACGAAGCCGTCCAATAGTCCGACGATTTGCGCCTGTTCCTGCAAATTGGCGGGAATGTTGGCAGTGAAGGTTATCTCAATGTCCCGGAAGTCAATGGGGGTCTTTTCCCGGAGCTTCATTATCCCGGCAATAAGCTCAATTCTCCGTTGCAGGCCCTTCTTGAATCCTCGTTCCTTACGGGAACGTATCTGTTCCAGGCCGATGAGCTTGTACTTGATGGCCACGCCGGAGGTATTGCCCGTGAAGCTCTCGTCGCTCATGTCCGGGATATTGGAGAATTTGTGGATATCCTTCTGCAGGCGGGTTTTCACATTCTCGACATAAGTGTCATTGATATTTTTGATGAGCCATTCGGCTGTGCCGCCGTCATCCAGAGACAGGACTTTGTTTTTCCGAAGCTCCTCCACATCGTCTCTGTTGGTGCCGCCCATGCCCTTCAGGACAAGGTAGGCATCCGTAAAGTCCTCCATGTCGTCAAGGGTAAGGGATTGCGCTTTGTTGTAGGCATCCACCAGGGTTATCACACCCTCGAAATCCCCCTTGTGCTGCTTGTTGTTGGCGTACTCCACAATCGGCACATCGCCGATATAGTGGGGGGATGGGCCGTAGAGCGTCCGGAAACTGCCTCCGCTATAGGAATAATGGGTGACGGTGCTTTCCGTGTACACATCCACGAATTCATCCGCCGTCACCTGGTCTAAATTCGGCACGCTGTAATAGCGTATGGCCAGGATGACATTTTCCTCCAGGCTGTCATCGCAAACCATGATGACTTGCTCGGCGGGGATGGGCGAGAATCGGATCTGAGCATCCCGGTCAAGGTAAAGAAGCTCGTAGGCTTCCCCGGTTATGCTGGCTTCTTCGGCCAGTTCCAGATTGTGCGCCGCTTCATCGTTGTACTTGAATATCTCCAGAAGGGCATCCACCTCGTCCTCGTTCTTGCTGACGGAGGAATAGGCCACGGGCTGGCCAAGGAAAAATCCCGTGCTCATGTTGGAGATGTACTCGCAGAAATTCGACACCAGCACATTGTTGGGCGCGGAATCGCTGCTGCGGCGTTTCCGCAAGATGTCATGCTCACCCCAGTAATAACGCTTGAGCTTCAGGATACGACGGGATTGCCTGTCACAGGCTGTGAGGAGCTCGGAAATCTCATGCAAGGTAAGTTCTTTTTTGGTGGTGTGGATTTTCACAGGCCGAAGTCCTCCTTTCTGAAGCGGTGCTTTACATCGGCCACATCATAATCGTCCAGGCCGTACCACATAGCCGAGAAGGTGTGAGCGTCGATGCTGAATTCGTCGGGAATAATTTCCCCGTCCCTATCCAAGGCGAAGGTCATATCTTTCAGTTCCTCGATGGTATGCTTGCATCTGTCGGAGCAGATAATCCTCTTGAACCGTTTCATCTTCCGGGTGTTGTCCAAGCGGGAATGGCGGGTGCCGCCATTGGTCTTTCTCGTCGCCACCATGTTGAAGCCCCGCTTCTGGTAATAGCGGATGGCTTTCGGCTCGGCGCAGTCGGCTTTGATGCACTCCCGGCTCTCCACAAATTCCTGGAGAGCATCGGCGGTCTCGTCATCCGTCATGTGGTTGGCGTAATACTCCCAATAGATGTACAGCCATTGGTTGTCGTGGTCTATGGCCATACGGAGAACTGCGTTGTAAGATTTCTCAAAACCGAAGTCCATGCCCACCCGTTTGTATCTTCGCGGAATACCGTCAACGATGGCCATAACCTCATCATGAGGCATTATCTCAAACTGGGGCAGTACCAACCGACCGTTTGCGCCGAATCGCCCAAGCCGAGCCACTCGGTACAAGTCGGCATCGTAAGACTCCATTTCATCGAGCTGCTCGATGTAGCTGTGGGGGAGAAAATAATTGTCATCTGCTATGGAATGGTGGTAGTAGGTTTTCCCCACACGGACAATACGTTTCTCATAGAGTTCGTTATCGTCCAGTATGAGGACTTCGCCCTTTTCCGTCTGCCGCTTGAAGAAATGCTTGTATGTCCAGTTCGACCTTGCCACGGGATTGGTGGAGAGAATCATGTACAGGGGAAGGCTGGGATGCCGGAGGCGGCCCAGGAGCTCCTTGAAACCGGCTTCCTTCAGCTCGCTGCACTCCTCTATCCAGATAAGGCTCACATTGTGGATGGATTTCAGCTTTGCCGGCTTATCCATGCCCTTGAAGATAATTTTGCTCCCATTGAAGAACCTCACCACCATGGGCGAGCGCAGAAAAAGGACGTGCTTTGCGGACAGGCCCATATCGTCGCAGATTTCTTCCATGAGGGAGAAGCAGGAGTCCCGTATGGTGTCGTAAACCTCCCGCACCACCAATGCCGTGCGCTTTTCCGTGAGAAGCTTCAAAATAATCTTCATGGCTATGTGGTAGCTTTTGGAGCTGCCGTAACCGCCGACAAGGAAATAGATCTTCGACTCCCAGTCAAAGACAAAATCCTCAAAGTGGGGATTGACTTCCTTCATAATGTCCATCATCAGTTCCCCACCTTGGTTGCCTTGGTAATGATTATGCTGATATCCTTGCCAATGGTGCCTTCATCCATCTCCTTCATCAGCTTGTGCCGTCTCTCTATCATCTTGCTGAGTTCCTTCTGGATGCGGGTGAGGGCATCCTGGGTGGCGATGATTTTCTCCAGCAGCCTCCGTTCCACAATCAACTGGCTGTTTTTTCCCTTGCCCTCCCTCTGCTCGGCAATCTTGGTCACATTGTCTGCAAGGTCACTGGATTCGTTGGGGGCGATGGGCTTTGCCCTCTGCGCCTGAAGTTCGGCAAGGTTCTTCATCACCATCCGCTCACGGACCACGGCAAGCTTTATCTCATGGTCAAGCTGCTCCAAAGGAGTTGGAAGCTCCCGCCTGATAAAGTCCCGCTCCTCATCGCCGAGGCAGTCATCCATGAAGGCGGCATATTCGCCTGTCTTGTAGGCGTTCTGGTTGCAGGGCTGGCCGCCGGGTGATGTGCCGGCAACTGCAACCTTCGTTTTTCCGTTTTTTTGAGCGGTTGCACCTCCGTTTTGCGAGGCTCTATCTCCGGCCGACTTCCAATGTCTCTTCGCCCAACTCTTGACGGTGGACAGCGAAACCCCATATTTTTCGGCTATTGCGGGGTATTTCATCCCCGCAAGGAAATCCTCATAGGCAGCTTGTTTTTTGTCGGCGTTCACATAAACACCACCCTCCTTCGGTTGCATTTTCGGTTGCGGTTGCACTTTCGGTTGCAACCGTTTTAGCTGTTCAGGGCTTTGTAGGATATTTTGCTGCCGCCCCTCATCACAAATACATCATCGTTCTTGCCTGTCAGCTTCACATACCTCTCCACGATGCAGTCGCAGGACTTCGGTTCAAGCTCCATCAGCCTCGCCCTTCGCCCAAGCTGCTCACAGGCAATGAGTGTCGTGCCACTGCCACCAAAAGAATCCAGCACCACTTCTCCCGGCTGGCTGCTGTTGCCAATCTGCCAAGAGAACAACTCCACTGACTTCATGGTGGGGTGTTCCTTCTCCTTCCCCAAAAATAGGCACAAGAAAAGGCACTTTGCGTTTTCTGCAAAATGCCCTTTCATCTGCCTATTCGGTTTTCGCTTCCTGCTCTCTCAGAAACTTCTCGCAGGCTGCCCTGTCACCGTGCCTTACATGGTAAGCGAACGCCTTGATAAGTTCCCATTCTTCCGGCCATGCCCTCATCTGGCATTGCGGTCTTTGCTGGCTGTCTTGCTTTCGCCAGCCTACTTTCCGCCCCGCCCCTGGCCTTGCGCCGCCTCTCACGCGATGCCCTCAAGTTCCTCTTTGACCTTAACCAGTTCGGCTGAATAAAACTCAAACTGCTTTTTGCTCTCGCCTACTATGGACTGAGACTGAACATTTGCCTGTGAGATAATGGAGTCTGCCTCTGATTTTGCGCCTGCAAGGGTACGGTCCGCTTCCTGCTGTGCTCTCTCTTTGATTGAAGCAACGGCGTTTCTTGCATTGGTAACTATTTCAGCCGCCTGATTTCTGGCAGCGTTTGTGCATTCATTTGCCTGTCTCTGCGCTTCGTCATCAATCTGACCTGCTCTTGTCTGCGCCTGTGAAACAAGACTTTCCGCCTTTTCGCTTGCTTCTTTGCTAACTTTATCAGCCATCTTATGGGCGTCGAGCAACGCTGTCTTTATCGCGTCTTCGTCATTGCGGTAACTTTCAACTTTTTCAGCGAGGAAAGCAAGCTTTTTTCTTAAATCATCTCTGTCATTGATTAAGCTCTGATAATCGGAAGCAACTTTGGACAGAAAGGCATCAACTTCTTCCGCGCTGTATGTGCCTGTGCTTATGGGTGTGAATTTCGCATTGGCAATCTGTTCGGGTAAAAACATAAATTTCAACCTCTCTTAATTAAAATTCGTCTTCCTGTACACTGCTTACCTCGTCGCCGAGTTCGCCTGTTACGGGAACGTTATTGGGGGTGATTATATATGCTCTGTCGGCAACCTTTTTGAAATCGCCGTCATTTGCGTATGATACACCGTAGAGAACGTCGATTATTCTCTGAGCGGCATCATTCT
>CALGGN010000187.1 GCA_937915915.1 uncultured Selenomonas sp.
ACGAGGAAAATTTCTGACAGATTGGATAGATGTTTTGGATCGTATGCTTTGATAGACATAAGAATTTCTGATGGGAGGCAGATATCATGAGCAAGGCTTTCGCATGAAAGATGGACGTTATGGGGATATTTGTCCCTATTATCATTTGCTTTGATGTGGAGAGCATACCCGTTTTGATAGGATTTGGCGGCAGATTGTCGGACACATAGCGGGCACATAGCGGGCATTGTCCACTCAAAAGAAGGCCTCCACTCCATTCGCAAGAAACACCTGACGAAAATCCTGCAAGTCTTCCGGGTGAAGCGCTTCAGCGTGGGCGAAGGCATATTCTTTTCCCAGCATTCGATACTTGTTCTCGCCAAATTGATGGAAGGGCAAAAGCTGTACACGCCCGGCACCGCCCTCCCGGAGCCGCCGGACAAAGCCTGCTGCATCCTCTGCGCTGTCGTTGTAGCCGGGGATGACGGGGAGCCTTGGCAGAACCTCCTTGCCCTGCTCGATGGCAAACTTCATATTGGCAAGGATCACCGCATTGGATACGCCGGTCGCCTCGAGATGTTTTTCTTTATCCCAATGCTTGATGTCAAAGAGCAAAAGGTCTACGTATGGGAGAAGCCGCCCAAACACCGTCGGAGAGGCAAAACCTGTTGTCTCAATGGCCGTATGGACATTTCGTTCCTTCAATGCTCTTAGCAGCGCGATCGCAAAATCCGGCTGCATGGCGGCCTCGCCGCCGGACAATGTCACGCCGCCGCCGCTTTCCTCATAGAACGCCTCGTCCTGCATGACAACACGCACAATTTCATCGACGCTTTTTCGTTCCCCCTCCGCTTTCAAGGCGTGAGCGGGGCATTTTTCTATGCAGATTCCGCGCTCGGAGCAAATACCGCTGCCACAGCAGCGACGGTGGTCAATGACAATGCCGCTTGCACCGTCTTGAATTGCCATGCTGGGGCAGGTCTTCACGCAGGTGCGGCAGCCAATGCATTTCTTGCTGTCCCACAGGATCTGCAGGCGCGGTTCTTGACTCTCCGGGTTGGCGCACCAAGCGCATTTCAAGGGGCATCCCTTGAAGAAAACCACAGTGCGGATGCCCGGTCCATCATTGATGCTGAACTTTTGGATATTGAAAATCATTCCATACGCTTCCGTTTTTTTCATAGCAATCATTCTCCTGTTCGTTTTCCCAGACTTTCATGGAATGAATTGTAGCATGGGAAGGATGATTTGTAAATACATTTGCTTTTTACAAAGCTAAATAAACTACGAACGAAATATTTTTTACTTTATTCAAAACAAATTCTTGACATTCTGTTACGAATGATTTATCATATACTTACATTCAGAACAGGAGCGTACATTATCGAAAGGAAGATGGTTATGGAAAACAAGGAACATTTCGGAGCACTGACCGAACGTATGCAGGCATTCCGTGAGGAGGTATTGGATGAGAAGCCCTATATTGACGCAGAGCGTGCCTTGCTCGCCACAGAAGCCTACGAGCAGAATAAGAATCAGCCGAAGGTGATGCAGCGGGCACTCATGCTCAAGAATATCTTAGCAAATATGTCCGTCTATATTGAGGACAGGACGCTCATTGCCGGAAATCAGGCGACGAAGAACTGCAATGCCCCGATTTTCCCGGAGTATACGATGAAATTCGTCATGGACGAACTGGACAAGTTCGAGAAGCGGGACGGGGATGTGTTCTATATCACTGAGGAAACGAAGGAGCAGCTTCGCTCCATCGCCCCATTCTGGGAGAACAACAATCTCCGCGCCAAAGGGGAGGCGCTTCTCCCCGATGAAGTCAGCGTCTTCATGGAAACGGGCGTATTTGGCATGGAGGGCAAGTTGAACGCCGGGGACGCCCATCTCGCTGTCAACTACGGAAAGATGCTGTCCGAGGGACTTATAGGTTACGAACAGCGTACCCGCGATCTGAAAGCCTCTCTTGACCTCACCGATCCGGCCAGCATTGACAAATATGTTTTTTACAAGGCTGTACTCATTGTCATTGGCGCCGTGCGGCAGTTTGCCGCACGCTATGCCAAACTGGCCGAGAATCTTGCCGCCAAGGAGCCGGATGCCAAACGCAAGGCAGAACTTCTTGAAATGGCAAGGATCTGCGCCAAGGTTCCCTATGAGCCGGCGGAAAGTTTTCGTGAGGCAGTGCAGGCTGTCTGGTTCATCCAGCTGATCCTGCAAATCGAATCCAACGGGCATTCCCTCTCTTATGGGCGTTTTGACCAGTATATGTTCCCCTATTACAAAAAGGATATGGATGCGGGCAAAATCGCCCAAGAAGAAGCCTTGGAGCTTTTGACCTGCCTCTGGATCAAGACGCTCACCGTGAACAAGATCCGTTCTCAGGCACATACCCTGAGTTCTGCCGGAAGCCCCATGTACCAGAATGTCACCATCGGAGGACAGACCACAGATAAAAAAGATGCTGTCAACGACCTGTCCTTCCTGGTCTTGAAATCCGTGGCGCAGACGCGGCTCACTCAGCCCAACCTTACGGTGCGCTACCACAAGAACCTCAACAAGGCTTTCTTTGATGAATGCGTTGAGGTTATGAAGCTGGGCTTCGGTATGCCTGCCCTGAACAATGATGAGATTATCATTCCCTCTTTTATCCGGTGGGGCGTGAAAGAGGAGGATGCATACAACTACAGCGCTATCGGCTGCGTGGAAACGGCAGTACCGGGCAAGTGGGGCTACCGCTGCACGGGCATGAGCTATATCAACTTTCCCCGCGTTCTCCTGTGCGCCATGAATAACGGTGTGGATATGACCAGCGGCAAGCGGTTCACCAAGGGCCATGGATATTTCAAGGACATGGAATCCTATGAGGAGCTTTTGTCCGCTTGGGACAAGACGGTGCGGGAAATGACCCGTTACAGCGTCATCGTGGAGAATGCCATTGACAAGGCATCCGAGCGCGATGTACCGGATATCCTCTGCTCGGCGCTCACCGATGATTGCATCGGGCGCGGCAAGACAATCAAGGAAGGCGGCGCAGTCTATGACTTTATCTCCGGCCTCCAGGTAGGCATTGCGAACATGGCCGACTCCCTTGCCGCCATCAAGAAGCTGGTCTTTGAGGAAAAGAAGCTAACGACTGGAGAGCTTTGGGATGCGATTCTTGACGATTTTCAATCCCCGGAAAGCAAGCGCATCCAAGATATGCTGATCCATGAGGCTCCGAAATACGGCAACGATGATGATTATGTGGACAATCTCGTAGTGGAAGCCTATGATTCCTATCTGGATGAAATCAAGAAGTATCCGAACACCCGTTATCAGCGCGGCCCCATCGGCGGCATCCGCTACGGAGGTACTTCTTCCATCTCGGCCAACGTGGGCCAGGGCGTCGGTACGATGGCGACACCGGACGGCAGGCACGCTCATGAGCCGTTGGCCGAAGGCTGTTCGCCAGCCCATAACGCAGACAAGAACGGTCCCACGGCAGTCTTCAAGTCCGTCGCCAAGCTCCCCACGGAGAAGATCACCGGGGGCGTGCTGCTGAACCAGAAGATGACGCCGCAGATATTGGCAAAGGAAGAAAACAAGCAGAAGCTGGAAATGCTCATCGCGACGTTCTTCAACCGTCTGCATGGGTATCATGTGCAATATAACATCGTATCCCGTGAGACTTTGCTGGATGCACAGGCACATCCCGAAAAGCACAAGGATCTGATCGTGAGAGTCGCAGGCTACAGCGCATTCTTCAATGTTCTGTCCAAAGCCACGCAGGACGATATCATAGGTCGCACGGAGCAAGCACTGTAAGGAACTGTGAAGAAATAAATTTTACAGAGTCACGCAGGACAAATTCGCCAAGACAAGGAAGGGAAAACGAAGTCGTAGCAGAGCTACGTCGAGTTTTTCCTGACGCAGTATTGGCGGATTTGGACAAGCGAAATGTAAAAGTTATTTATGAACAGTTCCTAAGTGCAGTCAGGTTTTTATCTGCATGATTTTAGGGAGGAATACACGATGAAACTCATTATTGACGATGCCCATATTGACCAGATCAAGGAAATCTACGAATTCTATCCGGTGGATGGCGTAACGACGAATCCCACGATTCTCGCCAAGAGCGGTCGGCAGCCTTATGAGGTACTGAAGGAGATTCGCGAGTATATCGGCGCAGAGGCAGAACTGCATGTGCAGGTCATCGCACGGAAGGCGGAAGGCATGGTGGAGGATGCGCAGCGCATCCGCAAGGAATTGGGTGCGAACACCTATGTGAAGATCCCCTCCGTTCCCGAGGGCTTCAAGGCCATGAAGATGCTCCATGAGGAGGGCGTGAATATCACGGCCACTGCCATCTATACACCGATGCAGGCGTTCCTTGCGGCAAAGTCGGGCGCGGCTTATGCGGCGCCCTATATCAACCGCATTGACAACATGGGCTACAACGGCGTGCAGGTTGCCCGGAATATTCACGATATTTTCCGCAACAATGGTCTGAAAACGGAGGTTCTTGCAGCCAGCTTCAAGAATTCACAGCAGCTCTTGGAGCTTTGCGAGTATGGCGTGGGAGCATCCACCGTTTCGCCGGATGTCATTTTTGCCTTGGTGAAGAACAAGGCCATCACTTCTGCCGTGGATGATTTCATTGCCGATTTTGAGAAACTGGTAGGAGCCGGCAAGACGATGAAGGATTGCTGATTGAAAAAGTCATGCCACTAAAATAGAAAATCCCCTGCCCGGTTGAATCGGCAGGGGATTTTCATACGAAAACATTTTCTTTTGCTTTGATAAAAATTATGCTATAATGATAAAAAAAGCAAAGGATGATGTGCGATGCATGCCAGACTTTCAAGGATATTGGAGATCATGGCTCAGAAGAAACGGGCTGCAGTGGCGGAATTGGCTGAAACGCTAAAGGTTTCCGAGGTAACGATGCGCAAGGACTTGTCACAACTGGAAGCGAAAGGTCTCTTGAAGCGTGAGCATGGCTACGCCTTGCTCACGGAAAGCGATGATATAGGAAATCGGCTTTCCATTCACTATGACATCAAGCGGCGCATTGCACAAGAAGCCGCAAATTCTGTCAGCGATGGCGAAACGGTTATGATCGAGTCCGGATCTACCTGCGCGTTATTGGCAGAGACTCTGCTCACTGAGCGCAAGGACATCACCATCATCACCAATTCTGTTTTTATCGCCACCTTTGTGCGGGAGAAACCGAATGCGCATGTTATTTTGCTGGGGGGAGAATTCCAAGTGGATTCGCAAGTGATGGTCGGACCCTTGGTACGCAAATGTGCAGAGGAATTTTATGTAGGGAAATTGTTTGTCGGAACCGATGGCTTCAGCGATGCCGGTGTCATGTCTGGTGACCTCATGCGGGCTGAAGCGGTTCGTGGCATGGCAAAGAGTGCCAAACAGGTTATCGTGCTGACAGAGTCTGAGAAATTCTCAAAATTAGGCGTAGTGGCGTTGCTGCCCTATCATGAAATCCATGCCATATATACCGATAACAACATACCGGCAGATAGGAAGGACAGCTTGCAACAGAAGGGGATTCGCATCTACACGGGAGACTGACAAAAAGGGCTTGTGAATCCCCTGGCGAAGGTGGTAGAAGCCGTAAATATTTACCAAACAAAATGGAGGTAAATATTTACGGCTTCTAGT
Source organism: uncultured Selenomonas sp. (assembly GCA_937915915.1). Lineage (GTDB taxonomy): Bacteria > Bacillota > Negativicutes > Selenomonadales > Selenomonadaceae > UBA9786. Next base: position 5,653 of record CALGGN010000187.1, read on the forward strand.
GTACTGACACGATGATTTTTGATATAAAAACGACGCCGAATATGTCGTCATATGCGCGACGGAGGAGGGAGGCATAGCGGTGGCTATGCCGACTGACGACAACAAAGCAGATGGCGACATAGGCGGTGACGTTTGTCGAAATATCATCGTGCCAGTGCACTAGCATATACAGCGTCCGAAAATAGGGGTAATCTCGTTTTGGTAATTTTTTTGCGCGCGAGTATAAAGCAATCTTTTTTGGGGTTGACAGAATGAAAAAATCATTGTAATATAAACATATCGTTTTAATATGTTTTATAATTTGATGACTGAGATTGAGAAATGGAGGAGTTTTTATGTCGCGTATTTTTCATGGCGTAACAGAGCTGATTGGTCATACCCCCCTGCTGGAAGCAAAGAATTTCGGCAAAGCCAATGAATTGAAGGCGAATCTGCTGGTGAAGCTGGAGTATTTCAATCCGGCAGGCAGCGTGAAGGACCGCATTGCAAAGGCGATGGTCGAGAAGGCGGAGCGTGAGGGGATACTCAAGCCCGATTCTGTCATCATCGAGCCGACCAGCGGCAATACCGGCATCGGACTTGCCAGCGTCGCGGCAGCGCGAGGCTATCGGGCCATCCTGACGATGCCCGAGACCATGAGTGTGGAGCGTCGGAATCTTTTGAAGGCCTACGGTGCAGAAATTGTGCTGACAGATGGCTCGAAGGGCATGAAGGGCGCAATCAGCAAGGCAGAGGAGCTTGCAAAAGATATTCCGAATGCATGGATTCCCCGGCAGTTTGAAAATCCTGCGAACCCTGCAGCGCACGAGGCCACGACGGGTGTCGAGATCTGGGAGGATACGGACGGACAGGTTGCGGCCTTCCTTGCAGGCGTTGGCACAGGCGGCACGTTGACAGGTGTCGGGCGCTATCTGAAATCGAAGAATAAAGATGTGAAGATCTTTGCGGTGGAGCCGGAGACCTCACCCGTATTGTCGAAGGGGACCGCGGGACCGCACAAGATCCAGGGAATCGGCGCGGGCTTTGTACCCGATACGCTGGACACGAAGATTTACGATGAGGTCCTGCCCATAGCCAATGAGGCTGCATTCCGCTATGGGAGGCAGTTTGCACGGACGGAGGGAATCTTGGTCGGCATTTCTTCCGGCGCGGCGCTTGCGGCAGCCGGCATCACGATCGGCGGCGACGCGGGTTCGGCCGAGATCAACATCACGATCTATCTCGTCGACTCCGCGACCGGGCAGGTCAAGGCGTCGAAGTCCGTTATCGGCAAGAGCGGCAAGAGGGGCCTCACGCTTGGCTACCACGGCTCCGCGCTCGGCGGGCTTACCGGCGACATCGGCGGGTTCATGAAGGACAACATGGGCAAGGCCGCGATGGACGCCTGCAACCAGGCGCTCGAGTTCCTTGTCGCGCAGCTCGACTCGATTCCCTGGGAGGGCTCCGTCTCGCTCGTGAAGTCCGACAAGCTCCTCATCAACCGCGGCACGCGCGAGGGCGTCGAGGTCGGCATGAAGTTCGACGTCGGCAAGGTCGAGGAAATCGTCGACGAGGACACAGGCGAGGTTCTCGACAGCGAAATGACGAAGATCGGTACCGTGACCGTCACCGAGGTCAAGGAGAAGATCTGCTATACGACTCCGCTCGAGGGCGCCGAGAAGGGGATGGGCGTCCATCCCGCCAAGTAATACGCCGGCATTATTTTATAATTTCCGTTTAACGGAATTTCACAACACAAGGAGACAAACATGGTCTACTCGACTGAAGTTGAGCATCAGTGCCCGCTCATGAAGGGGTGCAACCACGGTCCCGCGCCCATCCCCGAGGAGGGCAAGTGGGTCCAGGCAAAGCAAATCAAGGACATCAGCGGCTACACGCACGGCGTGGGCTGGTGTGCGCCTCAGCAGGGAGCCTGCAAGCTCTCGCTGAACGTCAAGAACGGCGTGATCGAGGAAGCCCTCGTCGAGACGATCGGCTGCTCGGGCATGACCCATTCCGCCGCCATGGCCTCGGAGATTCTCGTCGGCAAGACGATTCTCGAGGCGCTCAACACCGACCTCGTCTGCGACGCGATCAACACCGCGATGCGCGAGCTCTTCCTCCAGATTGTCTACGGACGCACGCAGAGCGCGTTTTCCGACGGCGGCCTCGTGATTGGAGCCGGGCTCGAGGACCTCGGCAAGGGTCTCCGCTCGATGGTCGGCACGATGTACGCCACGAAGGCGAAGGGTCCCCGCTACCTGGAGATGACCGAAGGCTACTGCACGCGCATGGCCCTCAACAAGGACGACGAGGTCGTCGGCTACGAGTTCGTCTCGCTGGGCAAGATGACCGACTTCATCAAGAAAGGCATGACCCCGAACGAAGCGTGGGAGAAGGCCAAGGGCCACTACGGACAGTTCGAGGGCGCCGCCAAGTACATCGACCCCCG
>CALGGN010000188.1 GCA_937915915.1 uncultured Selenomonas sp.
TACCGTTTTACTATGAAAAATTAGCGAATCAAGCCCGTAAGGGCGCAGCTCCATCTTTTTCAGTTCGTCCATCGCATCCTCCAAACCAGGATGAGTGTAAGTGTTGAGTGTCACGCCAATCTCGCTGTGCCCCATGAGGTACTGGAGCGTCTTGGGGCTTCCCTAAAGGGACTAGTTGTCGATATGGAGAACATTGAGGAGTCAGCCCGCATGCCTTGCTCCACAAGATTCCCTGCCTTGTCCTCAGCCGTCACGGGACGCAGGATGGTCCCCCTTTGCCGCAGTTCGTTGAGTGAAATATACATTCAGAAGCCCTCTTTCCTTATGCCCATGAGCAAAGCCCTGAGCGTCAGCGTCAATGCTTTATGGTCAACCTCGTCCCGATGTTCGTAGAAATATGCCAGAGCATAAAGGACAGCAGTTTTTGCGATTGCTCTATGCTCCTTGAATTCCGTCTCGTCTATCCTCGCCACATCCATGCACAGGCTTTCTGCCGCTCGGAGCAGTTTGCGGACGATATCAACCTCGGCATCGGTGTCGATGCGTAAATATTCCTTGGCTTTCGGCAAGGTAACAATCAACGGAACCACTCCCACAAAACGGGGAGATGCCCAAAAGACACCTCCCCCATTTCAGAATCCAACAGGAAAATCCGTACTCTCCGTCGAATTGAACATTATCGGCTTACGAGCCGGAAGAGCCAGAGGAGCCCTTCACCTTCATGACTTTCACCGCTTCCGGCAGAACCATCTTGCCGTCCACGCGCTGGGTGGTCATAAAGCCCACCTGTCCCGAGGTGGCAAAGAGCTCGTTGAGACGCTTGAACACCCTGCCCTGGCGGTCAACAATCCAGTAGTAATCGAGATCACCGAAAATCATGACCTTGTCCCTTTTTCAAAGCGGGAGATACTTTTGTTTTGAAAAGGACTCCCGAACGGGATGATTTTTATTTTGATTTCTCCCGTTTTTTCAAACATTTTTCAAACAAAACCGCTGTTTTAGGGCAGTTTTTCAAAGGTTTTTGCTGTTTTGGGCAGCCGTCTAAACCATCGTAAAGCCAGTAGCCACAGGCATTGTTTGATTTCCGCCCTATTCCCCCGTTTGAAAAATGCTTTTCCTGCGTGAGCCCCCGCACCGGTCGTGCTCCGGCAGGGTCGCAGGGATTTTCCCCGCCCCTTACCCCTTTATTGGCATTTTAATGCTTTACACCGTAAACTGAATGATTTATAATCATCTTAAAGGTGGTGTTCATTATGGCAACTGTACCAACACAGATAAGAATTGACCGCGATATCAAAGAGCAAGCCAGCGTACTTTTCTCAGGATTGGGTCTTGATATGTCCGGCGCGGTGAATATGTTCCTGCATCAATGCGTCCTTCGTGGCGGGCTCCCCTTCAGCGTGGAAATGCCGCGCTACAACCAGCGTACGCTGGATGCAATGGAAGAGGCCCTAAGAATATCCCGCGATCCCGATGTCCCCAGTTACAGCAGTATGACCGAATTAAAGAGGGCGCTCAAAGAATGAACATACATCTTCCTGGACATCGACGGTGTCCTCAACAGATCCTCCCAATGGAAACGCATGTACCAGTTGGACAGGAACTGCATCCATGATTTCGCAACCTTCGCAAAACAGCATTATTCCTGCCGCGCCATCATCCTGACATCCTCGTGGAAGAACGGCTTCGACCCTGCAGGCAAGCACGCCCCACATATCCTTCAGTTGATTGACTGCCTGAAGCCTTTCGGCATGACCATCATAGGCAAAACACCCATCCTTGACGAAACTGACCGGAGCCTCGAAATCAACACGTTCATTCTTCAGCATCACCTGGAAGATTATCCCTGCATCGTGTTCGACGATGACAAGTCCCTTTTTGATCGAACAAAACTGCTGGCTTGCTGCACCACCCACTTTTGTGATGCCACGAAGGGCTTTGATGGGCAGATTGAACCTCCCAGAAGAAGGTCATAGCTTCTTCGCCTGCTTGCAAGTTGCTGTAGGGCGCACGGTTCAGAAGCAGGATGCGATGACGAAAGATGCTCTCCGCCCGCGTCACCATGGCAAACGCGTTTACGGTTATGGGAAGTTTCCGCACCTCCTCCCTTGCGTTCAGCAGAGCCTCCATTTGCCGGAAATCACAATGACTCCCCGTCGTTATGACGGGGAGTTTTCCGCCCATGGTCTGTGCGAAGGAAATGGAGATTGCCTCTCTATTCTCCCATGTCCGGCGATGGACAGGCAGTACTTTTTCATCCGCCAAAAAATCCAAGACTTCCCTGCCGCTCCCTTCCCGCCAGGACGTTACAAACGGCTCGTCCGGCATGGGCAGGCTCGGCCACACCCGGGGAATATCGTAGGCGTGGGAAAGATATTCCTCTGCTGTTTGAAGATGCGCACGATCTCCTTGCATAAAAACGTCCCTCCTGCTCCCTGTTCCACATGATCGCGGAGTACATCCTCGCTCAAATTGATCCGAGTTTTACTCCAGCTTGCTACGATCCTCATAAATCTTCACAATCGCATTCATATTGGAGTCCTCGATCACTTCCTTGACAAAGCCCTCGGCGCCGCAAACGGCAAACTTCTTCTGCTCTGCCCTGGCTTTTTTTGCCAAACGGAGCAGGATGCGGATGCCCGCGCTGGAAAGATAGGACAGCCCCTTGACATCTACGGCAAATTTGGAGCAGGAGGCCAAAACAGCCTCCGCCTTTTCCCCGGTCTGGGGTGCGGTCATCCTGTCCAGTCTGCCGGTAATGGCAAACACCGTCCAATCCGCTTCCCGGATAACTTCACTTGCGAGCATTTCATCAGCCATGGTTGATTTCCTCCTATCCTTTCCATCGAATGCATAACATGGTGATATCGTCGGACTGTTCCGCTCCGGCTGCGTGTTTGTCCACGGTTTCCATGACCCCCTCCACGATTTCCCGTGCCGCCTTTCCCGCCAGTATTCTCAAGGTGTCCAGCATCCTTTCCTTGGAGAACATTTCCATTTCGCAGTTCATGGCCTCGGTCACGCCGTCGGTGTAGAGGAAAAGCGCATCTCCCGGGGAAATCCGGCAGGTTTCCTCCGAAAAATCCAGCCCGTCCATAGCGGCCAGCATAGGATCCTTCCCCTTGGGAATACAATGGGCCTCTCCCTTGCCGGAGATAATCGCCGGAAGATTATGCCCCGCATTCACATAAGTGACCTTGCGGGCGGCAAGGTCAATGACAGCCGTGAACGCCGTCACAAAAAGCCCTTCTTCATTGTTTTTGCAAAGCGCCTCATTGGCCAGCCTCACGGCATCCGCCAGGCTGCCCCCTTCCTTTTCCGTCGCAAGTATGCTGCTCTCCAGCACGGTTTTGGCCCGAACCATGAAGAGCGCCGCGGGCACCCCCTTGTCCGACACATCTGCGATGGTGACCAGCAAGCGGGTGTCGGACAGGAAAAAGAAATCGTAGAAATCGCCCCCCACCTCCTTGGCGGGCTGCATGGTGGCGAAGAGGTCAAAGCCCCCCTGCACGGGGAAGTCATTGGGCAGGATGCCCGCCTGGATCCGCGCCGCCACAGACAGCTCCGTCAGGATGCGCTCCTTCTCCGCCGTGGTCTCGGCCAGGTTCTTGATATAGAGTTTCAACTTCCCCGTCATGTCGTTGAAACTATCGGCAAGCTCCCCTATTTCATCCCCCGTCCGCAGGTCGATTTTCCTATCGAGTTTGCCCTCCGCTATATCCCGTACCCCTGCCCTCAGCGTGAGGAGGGGACTGATAAAGCGGTCTGCCGCCCTGCGGCTGGCAAAGTAGAGAGCCGCCAGCAGCAGGAGCAGGACGGCTGCCGTCCGCAGGAGATTGCTGAAGAAAATCCCCTGCAGGGATGCGCCGAAAGTCTCTGCCTGGACCAGCAGATGGCTCCTGACCTCCCGAGCCGGTGCCGCCACCAAGTCCTTTTCGATAAGGGTACCGAAGCTCCAGCCCAGGGAGGGAATCGGCGCATAAGCGAGATAATATTCCCGGCCCTCCGACGCTTCCGGACGGGCTAGTGCGGCGACGCGCATGGATGCGCTAGTGTCGGCGCAGGAGCGTGATGCGACGCTTGCGCCGACCGCAGGAGCGTGATGCGACAGGTTTGCGTCCGCCACCGTCACCAGTGTCACATCAGAGTCACCCTGCACCATGCGCACGGCCTGTGCGGCCAAATCCTGCTCCTGTCCCCTGCGAAGGTCAGCCGGAGTTTCACTTGCAGCCAGCAGTCCTCCCTTCTCCGAAGAAATCAGGACTTCACCTTTCGTGTTCAGTACGAAATTGATATTCGTTCCCTCAAGCTCACTCTTGGCAATATCCTGGTAAAGGGATTCGATATTGGAGGACATGCCCGCAATCCCCGCAAAGCCCTTTTCATTGTAGTAAGGGGCAATGCAGGCAACGGCAGGATAGCCCTCCACCCCCACATAGACATCCGTAAAGACGGTCTTACCCGTGTCCCTGGCCTCCTCGTACCAGAGACGCTGCCTAGTGTCAAAGGAGGGTGCGTACCACTCATCATAAAACTTCACATATTCCCCATCGTCCGGCATAACATCTGCGCTGATGAAATATCCCAGCTCCGAGACGAAAAAGCAGGTCGCCTGATAGCCGCTCTCATAGCTGCCTGCCCAGAGGGACAAGATATCCGCCGCATTGGCGGCTATCTCCGCATCGGGCAGGACCGCGGGAATCTGCCCGCTTTCCCTCAGTGCAGGCAGAAAGAACAGATACGGCTCCCGCGAGGCAATGGGCACCTCCCCGCCGACAGGCAGCCTGCGGGGGCGGTACAGTTCCCTATGTGTCAGTATGTAGGTCATATTCCGGGACAGAAGCTCCGTGTCCTCCCGCAGCCGCACCATTTCCCTCTCGATGCGCTGGGCCTTCTCCTTGGCCAGCAGGGCGAACCTTTCCCGCGCCTGCTTGTCTGCGGCACTCTCCGCAAATTCGGCAGCGGAAGTCCCCATGTCCCTGCTGTTTTCCATGGCACGCCGCTCCACATCGTACAGGCCGAGGAAGGAAACCGTCCCAAAGGCGGCAAAGCACAGCAGCCCCATGACAAGCAACAGCCGAAACAATCGCCGCTCAATGCTCATATCAACCATCCTTACAATTCACACCTGCCGAAAGCCCTAATTTTCTTCCTAGACGCTTCACATTGCAATATATTCGCCATAACCGGCCTGTTTCCTGTTCTGTTTCAGATAATTTTCAATTGGTGGAAATTCCTCCTGCGCAGATGAAATAGGGCTGTCCCACGAAAAATCATTTCGTGGGACAGCCCCGCCGGGAATCTGGTGCCAGATTACAGATATTCATTCACGCCGTTCTTATTCTTCCCCCGAAACACCCAAAGGGGAAGGCTGATCACCATTATTTATGGCGTTCACTTTATACCATGAGGCGGAGTATATTTCGACCATCATATTGATAATCGATATTTTGGACGATCCCATGCACTATGTCGGCAGAAATGCCATGGTTTTTCTGCGACGCGAAACTAGTGCAGCAAATTCCAAATAACTTGCTGAATCACTTGTCTAAATTTCCGTGGA
>CALGGN010000189.1 GCA_937915915.1 uncultured Selenomonas sp.
GCAGGATGCGCTAGTGCGGGCGCAGGAGCGTGATGCGACGCTTGCGCCCGCCAGACGGCCCGCAGGAGATCGTGCTGGAAGGCCAGTGCATCCATGGCTTTTTGGAGGGCAGGAAGAACCCCTCGCTCCCTCATGGCAAGGAGCAGGCACTGGTTGTAGTGCCACGGCTCCGGCAGGGCCAGGTCCTTGAAGAAGGACACGATGGCCGTATCCGGCACCTGCCCCTCGTAAGGCTCCTGGCTGGGAGCCGTTTCCTTTGATTGCTCCACCCGGGAGGCGATCCTGCGGACGGTCTTTTGGGACATGATGTCGGAAACGGAGACGCGGATTCCCTTCTCCCGCAGAAGGCTCACCAGGCGAATGGCCTTGATGGAGTCGCCCCCCAGCAGGAAGAAGTCATCGAAGGCACCCAGCTTGTCCTTGATGCCGAGAATTTCTCCGAAGGCCCCTGCCAGGGCGCTCTCTGTCTCATTGGCAGGCGCCACATATTCGGTGCCCTTCCATTCCGGCTCCGGCAGAGCCTTCCGGTCGATCTTGCCACTGGGAGTCATAGGCATGGCGGAAAGGGGCACATAGACTGTGGGCACCATGTAATCCGCCAGCGTTTCGGCCAAGAAATGCCGCAATTCTTCTGCATCGATTTCGCTGCCTTCCGCCGAGGTATAGTAAAGGACGAGCTGTTCCCTCCGCACTTCGGCCGCCACAGATTCGATACCGGCAAACTGGCCGGCTCTGGTTTCGATCTCCCCCATCTCGATGCGGAAGCCCCGAAGCTTCACCTGGGTGTCGATACGACCCAGATATTCCAGCTGTCCTTCCTCATTGTAGCGGGCCAGATCTCCCGCGCGGTACATCTTCTGCCCCGGCAGGAAGGAACAATCCACAAAGCTCTTGGCCGTAAGTTCCGGCTGCTTCCAATACCCTTCGGCGAGTTGGCTGCCCGCAAGGCACAGTTCTCCCGTCATTCCCTGAGGCAGAAGGTGCCCATAAGTATCGCAGACAAAGGCCCAGGCATTGGATACGGGTCGGCCGATGGGGATGGAAGCATAGTCCTTTCCCTTTTCCAACTCAAAATAGGTGGCATCCACGGTGAATTCCGTGGGACCGTAGGTGTTGTAAACCGGGCCGCGCACATTGAGGGTACGCGTCATAGCCTCGCCGCCGACAACGATATAGTCCAGATCCAAAGGCTCATTTTCGGAGGCCAGCAGCTGCCCGAATTGGGTGGAATAGCAGCCGCCGTTGATGGCGTGCTTCTTGAGGAAAGCCTTCATCTCGAAAATGTCCCGCCGCGCCTCTTCGGGCACGATGAATACACATCCCCCCGCCGTCAGCGCCGGGTAAAGATCCTCCACGGAAGCGTCGAAGGAGAAAGTGGAATGGCAGGCAATCCGGCTCTTTTCCGTCAGATGCCAGCGCTCCCGAATGAAGTGGACGAAACTTGTCATCGCCTTGTGCCGGATCACCACTCCCTTTGGTTTCCCCGTAGAGCCGGAGGTGTAGATCATATAGGCGCGGCCCTCCGGCACGGCGCGGTTGAGACTCGCCGCTGCCGAATATTTCGCCAGAGCCTCCGCCACTTTCTCCTCCGTGAGAACCACATGAGCCTCCGAATCCTCCAGCATGTAGCGGATGCGCTCCTCCGGGTATTCCGGGTCAATGGGAACATAAGCAGCGCCAGCCTTGTGAACGGCGATAACTGCCGCAAGGAACTCCTTCACACGGCCCATTTTGAGGACAACAAAGTCTCCCGCCGCTGCGTCATTTTCCAAAAGATAAGCTGCAATGCTGTCGGAGGCCCGCTCCAGTTCCCCATAGGTGAAGGCGCCCTTGCTGTCCACCACGGCGGTCTTATCGGGCGCATTCTTCGCACGGTTCAGGAACAGATCCAGCCAGGTTTCCTCCTTGTTGTATTCCAGTTCCTCTCCCCGGGAAAGGCGCAGCATTTCCTCCCTTTCCTCGGGATTCAGCCGCGCCATGGAGGAAAGGGGCTGCTCCGGATGCCGGACGATTCCTTCCGCCAAGGCCCTGAGCAGGCCGAGCAACCTTTGAATCTCTTTCTCGCGATACTTGGACGGCTGAAAGGAGATATGGAAATTCAACTGCCCGTCCAGGATGTAAGCCGAGGGACTGATTTCGTCAAAATGTTCCTCGCGAAGCACCAAAGGTTTGAGCAAACCGAGGGCTTCCTCCCCGGCGTCCTCCTTGCCGCTGTTGTAATTCTCAAAGGCCAGCACCGTCTGGAAAAGATTGGCCCCAAGGCTTGTCTGCTGCTGAATGGAGGATAGCGGGCAGTAATCGTAACGGCTGCTCTCTGCCATCTGCTCCTGGAGGGCAGCGAGGGCTTCCTGGGCCGTTGTGGTCTTTTCCAGTTTCAGACGGACGGGCACCGAATTGATAAAGAGCCCCACCAGATCATTGACATCCGTCTCCGTATGGTCGCGGCCGGAAACCACTTTTGCAAATACCACGTCCTCTGCGCGGCTGCACACGGAAAGAACCAGCCCCCACAAAAGTTCCACAACGTTGCCCGGTGTTGCGCCCGCCTTCCGGCAGAGGTCGACCAGCCTCTCGGTGGTATCCTCATCCAGAGATATGGAACATTCGTCCTCTGCGGCTCGCTCTTCCTCCGGCACTTCTCCGAAAGAGGGAATTTCCGCCCTGGTTTCATAGCTCTCCAAAAGTCCGCGCCAATACGTCAAGCCCTTCTCCCTGTCCTGTCGCAGGAGTTCCCTGACCGCGCTTTCATAGACTCCGGTCATGGGAGCTTCCGTATCTTCCGTGATTTTTCCCTGCTTTTCTTCCTTCAGGTACTGCACCAGATTCCCTAGGTAGAGATGGGCACACCAACCGTCTACAATGATATGGTGTACGGCAAGGAGCAGATAGCAGCTTTCCCCATCCTTCTTCGCGCAGGTCAGATGGAACAGCGGCTTTTTTTCCAAGTCGAATCCACCGGCAAGGATTTCCTCCCGGAGCCGCCTCACCGCAGCCTCCGTATCGGCTTCCCCGCTCAGATCCCTCATGGAAAGTCCCAGCGGGCGGTCAACGATGGCCTGCCTCGGCACACTCACCTGCTCGTGCAGAATGGCGGTGCGCAGCACTTCGTGCTTTTTCCCCAAACGCTCCAGCGCACGCCTCAGCTGGCTCTCTTCCGGCACCCAGTCCATCTCATAGATATCCACCAGCCGATAGGCCCAGGATTCCGGCTCGGTCACATGCTTCAGGAGCATGCCCTCCTGCATAGGCAGCAGGGGATAGATCCTCTCGATCCTCTCCCCGCGTTCTGCGAACCTTGCAAGAACCGCCTCGAACTCCTCCTCGCTCCACTCATATTCGCCAAGGTCCGTGGCCGTGAGCCGTCGTACCCCTTCAGGAAGGAGGCAATGCCCTGCATCTCCTCCAGGATTCCCTGGGCAAAACGCTGCAACCTATCCCTGTCATACACGTTCCGGGCATAGGCCAAATGCAGCGAGAAACAGCCATCCATCACATGGCAGTTAATGGAAATATCCGGTCCTTCCAGATTCTTCCGACTGAAACTGTCCCCCGTGTCGATCCGGCTTCCCGCAAAGCAAGCCCCTTCCATTTCTTCCACGCTCATGTCGCCGAGGTAGTTGAAGCCGATCTGCGCCGCAAGCTCGGAAGTGAAATCCACCGTTTCCCGGCCCCCCACAAAGCGCAGGACATTGTAGCCAACGCCTTTGTTGGGTACGCGGTGCAAGGCTTCCTTGGTGGCCAAGAGGTCATGGAGCAGTTCCCCCGTCAGGCCCTCCACCACCACAGGATAGATGGAGGTGAACCAGCCCACGGTACGGTCGATCGCCAGAGGCTCTCCCAAGTCTTCCCGGCCATGGCCTTCCATCTGGAAGGAAACCGCAGAAACGCCCCAGACCTTGGCGAAACTGCGTCCCACAGCGGCCAAAAGGGCATCGTTCACGTTGCCACGGATTTTTTCAAATTCTCCCCGCAGGAATTTCGCCGTGCCCTCCCCGTCCAGCATAACAACAATCTCTTCAAGGCTGCGGCTGTAGTCCTTTGCCTTGGACAGGGGAAGCCCCTTCATTTTCCCTTCCGTCGCTTTCCAATAGGGAATCTCCTGCCGGAGGGCGTAGCTATCCCGATACCTCCGGAGCGCCTCTGCGTAATCCCGGTAAGTATGGGATTTTTCCGGAAGCTGGATGGCCTTATCTAACAGGGCAGCCCCATAGGCCCTTTCCAAATCCGATGCAAGAATCCGCCATGACACGCCGTCCACCACCAGATGATGGGCGGCAATGAAGAAGAGATCCTTCTCCCGGCAATGAATCAGGGCGACACGAACCAAAGCCTCCTCCATTTGGATATGAGACTGGATATCATTGCATATTTTAGTAATCTCTTCTTCCGAAGCTGCCTGGTATTCCTCAATGGCAAGGGTTGCCCCAGAATCCCGGACAAAGAGATGTTCCTCCGACGCGCAGGATGCGCTAGTGCGGGCACAGGAGCGTGATGCGACTGTTTTGCGCCGACCGACGCGCAGGAACGTGATGCGACGTTTGCGCCCGCCCGCCGACGCGCAGGATGCGCTAGTGCGGGCGCAGGAGC
>CALGGN010000190.1 GCA_937915915.1 uncultured Selenomonas sp.
AGCGGATCTGATAGGAGTGGCCTCCCTCCATGGGCAGGATGGTGGAAACATTGATTTGTACCGTTTGATGGCCGAACTTTTCCGTAGTGCGTTCCGTGCGAAGCATGGTCTGTAGCTTCGTGGAGGCATCTTTGGTGAGATACCCGTAAGCCGTGGTAAGATTTTCCTTGTACACCACCGGGTCAAGAGGAATCTCCCGCGTATTCTTCAAAAACTTGGCTAGGAAATACTTATAAACGGCCTCACTCGGCTCATATCCTGCACTGGCTGCTACGATGCCGATATTCCGCACCGCCCCGGTGGTGGTGTCCACCTCGACAACATAGGGCATCACCGTCGAAGCCATGGACTTATACACCAACCCTCCCGTCAGCACAATGGCCACCACCATCATCCCTGCCAGCAGAAGGCGAAGGTTCTGGTTCTGGACAACGATTTCGCCCTCCCGCTCATCCCATTTCCGTGCAGCTCTGGCCGCAGGGCTGCCTGGATCATAATTAGTGAACTTTTCCGGTCTCTTAAACATCCCCTTGATATTCATTTAGCAATCCCTCCTATGAAATAGACCTGATTTGTCCTGTAAAAATTTCTTATAAGGTTGTGGATTTTTGATTGGTTACCTAATACGTCGAATCACAAAGTCCGGGCATAGCTGCGCCATGTCATACACTCATCTCCACCCTCTTTTTTCTCAGTCTGTCCCTCAATGCCAGACGGAACTCCTTACATCTTCCATTGACAGAAAGCCCCTGCCTTTTTCGTTCTTCCTCCAGTTGGAATCTTTCTTCCAATTCCTGAGCAGAAAAATTCGGCTTAAAAGTTCTCCACGTTCTTTCCTGCCATGCGAGGAGCCGATTCCACAAGTCGGGAAAGTTCTTCCGCAGCATCCGCAGTTCTTCCAGACTCTGTAATGGACAGCACCAGCAGGAGACTCTCGAAAAAATGTCGTAGAGACCGCCCCATGCAAAACCTCTTTTTCGGCAATAGGCCAAGCAATCCGCCTCTGTCCATCCCCATCGGATGAGTGGATATTTTTTGTTTTTTGCTCTCCATGCTTCATCGGACGCAATCCCAACATACTGGACAGGCGTGCAGTATCCCCGCAAATTTTTGACGTAATGATCGATCACATCCGTCTTCAGCCATCGCGTGCACCATCGAACCCGTGCGCTGGGAAAGGAAAGGCCGTGGTCATGGAGGGAACCTTTCCGAATCCTTGGCGTATAATCGAGCAAAAGCTCTTCGAAGGAATATTTTGCTGACAAATGCGTAATCTTCCGTCCCGTGTACTGCTCCACTTGTCTCAAATGTTCATACATCTGTGGGAACTCTACCGACGTGTCACAGAAAACGATCTCGTCCACCGGCATCCCAAGCTCCAACATGCGCAGAAGAAGCGCCGTGGAATCCTTTCCTCTGGAAAAGGAGACCACATGATAGGGATGTTTTCCTTTTGCGTTTTCGGCAGTTTCTCTTCCATTCATGAATGTTGCTGCTTTTCTTTGCATGGTAGAGCCTCTTTTCCTTGTTGCCTTCATGGAATCCAAAGCGGGACAACCTTTGCCTTGATGCAGGAAACCGGGATTGATCCGGTATACCTTCCATCAAAAGATCGTGGATTGGTCGCAACGGGGAGCACATGCCCTTCCGGGACAATAAATTTTCCCCGTAGCTGCGGCAGGGGATGTCCCGTTGTGTCGGCATCGAATACAGGTCCTGCATGCTGGCCTTCAATCGTGAATTCATGCGTATCCTCACGAATTGCATAGCTTTCGCCCGCAACCGCCCCGACACACTTCAAAAAAACATGCTCGCCGTCCCCCCACCCGTAATCGCAAACCATCTGCTTCACAGATTCTTCCGGTTCGTATACTATGTAATCCCCATGCTCTAAAACCGCAGCCGGGATACGAAGGTATAATCCCATGGGAAGACTGTCTGTGATATTCAGAAAGAACAGATAGGACAGCCCCTGAAAAAATCCCAGGGACAGCAGACAGCACAGGAAAAACTTTCCTACCTGATCGCGCGACACACGCATCCCTCCTATTCCGGGTTCCATCCCAGCCATTGTAAGGGAAAACAGGATACTTTTTTTCTTATGATTTTGCGCATTTTCATAGAAAAAAGCCGCTGACCGAAGCAATGTGCTTTGGCCAGCGGCTCTCTTTCGAAGCGCTCCACTATGCTGTTGTAGATGCAGGAAGGGACATATTTTCCTCATCTCTTATACTCTTGTCACTTCTGCAGGCATCTTCTTGTTTCCTTTTCATAATGCGATAGGTTCCAAGCAATCGCATATTTGCCTCATGGTAGTCAAGCCGTCTTGGTTCCTTCCACGCCGTCACGCAAAGGTCATGGAACACCCCAAGAAACCGCTGTGAACGCATCACCAGACATTCTTCCCGGGTACAGGCATCCCGCTCAACTTCTGCGGCGTATCTGTGACGGCTCAAATGCGGCGTCAATGTCATGATCTGAAGGCGCAGAAGGTCAATCCTCATGCGTATCTCTTCCTGCGTGTATTTCTTCTCATTCTCCACAGAGAAATTTTTTCTATATTCGATGTACCAATGAACAAGCTGCCCCATCAGGTTCTCCATGTGCTCCATCAATGCAGCTCCATCCGCATCGCGCTTCGTCTGCCGAACGCTCTGCCCTATATTTGCGTTCCCCGCGGCGCTGGCCTCGATCCCCCTGCTTTCCCGATAATCCTCCAGCACTTTCCTCAGATACTCCCATTCATCGTCCAAAAGCCGCATTGTGCGCACTCGTTTGACCGGAACAAGCCGTTTTCGTCCCGCTCCGCTCCTTTCTCCGCCCCATGTCATGATGGATCCCCTTTCTTGTCATACACTTTTCAAGATGAATTTTTTCAAGTTCATTTCATGTCATACACTTTTCAAGTTCATTGCCCGTTTCTCCTTGATTCTCCTAGCCCAAACTGATGTCATACGCTTTTCAAGAGCGATTTTTTCAAGTCTATTTCGTGTAATATGTTTTTCAAGTTTACGGGCTGCTTCCCATTTTCTGCTTCTCAATCCTCTCCAACATAACGAAAATGCCGGATAATGTGGCAATATCTCATATCTGTCCCTATGATGTGATATATTCTGCCATGGCATCGGTGAACTGCCGCAGATGACGGCTGACTACGGCATCATCCACATGACATTTCCGGGCAATCAGGCATGACGGCTCATAGGGATGGGCGAACTTGGCCGCTACAATGCGCTCATGCAGGGTGCCAAGCTCCCGATGCAGAAGCTCCTCAATGGAGTTCAGCAGCATGCGATAATCTGCATGGCGCGTAGTAATCGCCGCCAGCCATGCCTCGGTGATCACCACGCCATCCGGCTCCATCCTGGAAAAACAAGCCAATGTTTCCGACAGAAGCTGCACCATTCCGACAATCTTCTTGTAAAAGAAAATATCCTCCACCCGGAGCTGATAGAGCATGAACTGTGCGACATGCTCCAGAATGCTGCGATGCCAAAGGTTGAGCTGCGCAACAGACACATGCAAAGCCAAAGAGAGTGCAATCCCTCCCTTCTCTTGTTTGTATTTTAGACGAAGATACCTTTGTTTTTCCTCGGGCAGGGATTGAATCGCGGCTTGCACCGCCCTCTGGTTCAGCTCCATTTTCAAGAGCCTGGCATACACCCGGCGCACATTGTCCACCGACAGGAGATTGCGGCAGGTTTTCTGTATCTGTGTGAACGTGCAGCATCCGTCACGTCTGTCATCAAAATGCTGCCTGAGTGCGTCATCCGCCATCATGAGCGAGAATTCCATTTTTTCCTTGTGCATAGCGGTCAGGACTCTTGAGGCGATCCGCGCTTCACATCTGTGGCTCCGTTTTCCCTGCCCTGGTCCCATCCACGCGAATCGTCCCTTTTCAGTGAATGCTCCAGCCGTGTCACATGATGCTCCAAATCCTGTATGACATGGCTCTTCCTGAGTTCCTTTTCCCGCTCATCCGCATCGTAAAAGTACGCAACAGGCACTTGCAGGATATCCGCCAGATCCTGCACAAGCACAAGGGAACGCGGCGAAGACAGCCCCCGCTCCCACAGGCCGATCGTATTACGGGAAACGCCCAAAAGATTCGCCAATTCCTGCCGCTGGATATTGCGCCGTTCCCGTATCTCGCGCAGGTGTTCGCCAAAGAAGCTCATGGATGCTCCTCCTTGACCCTTTCGATGAATTTCTCCAGAACGTACTGGAATTCGCGCAGCATTTCCTGAAGCTCCACAGTCTGCTCCTCGCTCATATCCAGAAGCGTTCCCAGCTGTTCCAGGTCGCGCACAATGGCCGTCCCTGTAAACAGGCAGCTCTGGAACCGTGGATGAAGGCCGGCAATTCCCTCCTCGTGAAGGTCGATGAACACGTGGAGCTCCTTCCTTGCATATTCCAGATGATCGAGCAGGCGGATCACTTTTTCCACATTGTCCCGCGAATAATCCGTGAGCTGGATCTCCCTTGCAATTTTTCGGAAGTGTGCCTGACTGAAGGCCAGATATTGGTCGATCAATGTGGAGAGTGTGGAAATGCTCCCCAGCGAGATGATTTTCTGGAGCTTTTGGTTTTCTTTTTGTGCTGTTTTCAAATCCTTTTTCAGTGCCTCATATTCTTCCATGGGCACCATGCTGTTCTGCTCTGCCATGATGGTTTTCCTCCCCTGTTTTGATTTCCTGCGAAAACTCTGCTGTCCCTTGTGAGCATTGCCTATGTTCCGGTATCCCTTGCCCTATGGCAATGACGTTGCAGAAACCCGTAAAAGGGGCTGGATGGATCAAGCTCTGCATTCTCTCTTTTCAGTCGTTCCACATCCTGCTTTCGGTAAAACTCCTTCAAGGAACGGTTCCGTTCCTCTGCCTCCATTCTCTTGTTTTCCCGCAAGTTCTCATAATTTGCTTTGCTGTCCACATATTTCTGTTCCAAGGCGCAGCGAAGCCAGCCCGCAGGATTCTGGATCGGTTTCTTTTGGGCGATGAGCTTCTTGAGAAGATCGAACTCTCTTGCCACAAGATCCTCTCCGAATTCGCGGATGTATTTGCGGATAGTTGTTTCCTGAAGACCATAATCCAGGGCAGACAACAACAACCGGTCAATCCTTCCCGATTTTTTTTGCTCCTCCATGGGAAGCTGACTGGTGCGAGCTGTTGTTGTTGTTCTCTGTAGATATTCTCTGTTGTTATTCTCTGGTATTGGTTGTGCCAGATTGACATCATGCATTATGCCATTTTGACACAATGGAATATGCCAATCTGACATCATCATCGTGCCAGAATTGTCATCGGCAGAGGAAGGATTACCCTTGAAGCCTTGTGTTTCCTCATTGTGCCAATTTGACATCATGGATGTGCCACCAATGGATTTCTCATTCATTCGCAGATTTTCCACGGGATTCTCCTGCAGCTTTTCCGCTCCCTCGACAGGGACAGAAAAACTGCAATCGTCTCCCGCGATTTCGTTCCTTGATTCACCTCCGGTACTTTCATTTGATACGGCATCTGAGCATGCGGATTCTGACTCTAAATCGAACAGTCGTTCATAGTTGACCGTGTACCATTTTGTACGGTCAAATCCTTTACGGTTGTAGTTCGCCGCAAGAATCAGCCGCTGCCGTTCCAGGGCAGAGATGATGCGCGTCAGCGTGCGCCGCGACCAGAAAGGAAACTGCTTGCACCATTCCTCAATGGTGTTGTAGATCCATCTGCGTCCTTCCATCTCATGTGTGCTTCGCTCCACCCAATAGTGGAGCTGTTGGAGAAACAATGCCTCATTCAGGCCGATTTTCGTTGCCAAGGTGGGAAGCACCATCAATGGGACTTCCTGTATCAGAAGGCTGCTCATG
>CALGGN010000191.1 GCA_937915915.1 uncultured Selenomonas sp.
CGGATGAATGTATGGTTATTGGCACATCGGCCATTATAGATACAGAGATTGACGGTGCCGTTGGCATGAATAGCGGGATTTTCAATAACCCATTTATGATATGGGGACGATACAGAAAAAGATGGTTTCGGTACGAACTTCCTATATCTTTCCAGTTCCACCATACACAGATGGATGGTGCTCACGCAGGAATGTTCCTTTCCAATTTGCAAGAAGAGATAAATCGACTATACAAATAAATTCCAATTTAGCTTTATCAATGGGTGCCTCTCATGCGTACACCTGAGTAATAAAAATGTAGGCGTACGTAAAATAATTTGCCTGTCGCTGCGTTATACAATTAAACCGACTAAAAAACACTTGCCTTATGATTAAGAAAAACATGTTTAGACTAATGGTGGCTCTCATAGCTACCACTCTGTGCTTTGGCTTTGCCTCATGCGGCAGCAGCGACGACGACGACGAGGTTACCTCTCCCCTCGTGGGCACCTGGGAGAACTCCGCCAATTCTTACGAGAAGTTTATCTTCAGCAGCAACGGCTCCTGCACCAGGCAGTATGTAGTGCCCGGAACGAAAGGTATCACCGACCCCGTAATTGACGATGAGATACCCGAGCAGTACTACTACGGCATGTACACTGTAGACGGCAACAATCTCACTGTTACCTGGACTAAGCAGCTCATACGCCGGCTTGTAAACGGCAAGCTCATTGAGGAACCTATCGAGTATAGTCCCGCCCGCGTGGAGAGCGGCTCCTTTACCATTACCGGTGACAACATCGTCATCAACCTTGGCGACGGCAGTTCTTTCATCACCTGGAGAGGAAAGAAGAGCAAATAAGCTTTCTGCAGCATATACCTCAAGCGGGCAGCCCTACTCTATCGGAAGGCTGCCCGCCTAAACTACAGCTATATATTGCTGTCCGGGAAAAGTTAGTATCATACTCCCTCCCGGCTTCGCCGGACTCCCTCTATCTTAGAGGGAGAGCCTGCAAGCCATTGGACATGAGTAACTTGGCTCCTCCCCTAAGTTAGGGGAGGTGGCGCGAAGCGACGGAGGAGTGTGTCGAAATACTGGATAAAGGAAAAGTAAGCCCCTTAAATTGGAATCTCATGAAACTCGCATCAGCTTTAGGTTTGCTGAAAATACTTACTTTTTCCCCGGACACCAATACATTTAAATCAGTCATGCGTATCGTCGGGATATGTTAGGCATAAAGCAACAGCCCGGCTGCTCCGCACATGATAATCATACGTATGGGGGAAATCTTGAAGAAGAAAGTGCCGACAAAGGCTGCAGCAAACAAGAAGATGCTTATGCCAAACTGCCACATGTCGGTCTGGGGATTGCCGAAATTGTCTTCAGACATAAGCACAAGCACAGCGGCTAACAGCAGTCCTACAATCGTAGGTCGCAAGGCCTGGAAGATGGTGTTGGTGACATGGTGTTCACGATAGCGATGGAGGACCTTGAGAACCAGCAGCACGAGCAGGAAGGAAGGCAGAACGACGGCAAAGGTAGCTACAAGGCTGCCCACTACACCTATTGCGGCAGGGTAGCCCTCGTTGACAACGGAGATATAGCCGGCATAGGTGGCAGAGTTGATGCCGATAGGTCCGGGGGTGGACTGGCTGATAGCCACGATGTCGGCAAACTGGGAGGTGGTGAGCCAGTGATGGGTGGTGACGACCTCGCCCTGTATCATGGAGAGCATGGCATAGCCGCCGGCAAAGCCAAAGAGGCCTATCTTAAAAAATACGTAAAACAATTCCAGAAACAGCATGGGTCAGTCCTCCTTAAAATAACGCCCGTAAAGAAAGGCTCCTACGGCTACGGCAACGATAATATACACGGGAGAGAAACCGGCTACGGCAATCAGCACGGCTACTGCTATGGGGAACCATACGTTGGTCCAAGTGATGTGGGCAGTCTTGCCCAACTTGATGCACGGCACGGCAATAAGGGCTACCACAGCGGGGCGTATGCCTTTGAAGATGGCTTCCACCACTTTGTTGTCGGCAAAGGCAGAGAAGAGCATCGCTATGAGCAGGATAATGATAAAACTGGGCAGCACTATGCCAGCCGCCAAGGCCAGGCTGCCACGCATTCCACGCAACTTATGGCCGATATAGATGCTGAAGTTAACGGCAAAGACGCCGGGCAAGGCCTGCGACAATGACATAAGGTCGAGGAAATCTTCCTTCGTGAGCCACTGGCGACGCTCTACCACCTCACGCTCAATAAGCGGTATCATGGCATAGCCGCCACCGATAGTGAACAGTCCTATCTTCAGGAAAGTAAGAAAGCCTTGTAAGCAGATATTCTCTTTCATAATCAGCGGGCATTTTCAGCCTTTTGCTTGTCTCCTTTGTCCTTCAAGGGAGCTGCTTCATTGTTCTTGCCAGCTGTCTTTGCCTTCGGCTCCGGGCTGTTTTTGTCAGAGGGAGTCTCCTTCTTGGCATTGTCGGCAGGGGCTATGGTGGGCTCTGGTCTGTTCTTGTCAGCGGGCATATCCTTCTTGGCATTATCCGCAGGAGCTACGGTGGGCTTCGTGGTTGCAGAAGAATCCTGAGTAACGGCAGACTCTTCTGCCTTGGCCTTTTCAGCCTTGTCTTCTGCCTTCTTGACAGCAGTAGTGTCGAGATTGCCCTGTCCGTCGAGCAGTCCGTATGTAGTCTTGAGTACGGAGAACTCAGTGCGGCGGTTGAGGGCGTTGCACGAATCTTGTTGCTCGGGTGTGAAGGTTTTGATATAGTCTACGGTAAGCGTGTCGCCGGCTTTAAGGAATGGATACATCTCTGCAAACTTCTTGGTGATGACCTTGGGGCGAGTCTTTCCATAGCCTCTGGCAACCACGCGGCCTTTCTCTATGCCGTGGGTGGTGAGGTAGTTGACTACTGACTCTGCGCGAGCCTGGCTGAGCTTGATATTGTATTCGTCGGAGCCACGATAGTCGCAGTGGGACGACAGCTCGATAGCGATACTGGGGTTTTGTCTTAACAGACCGACCAGGCCTTCCAGCGCAGGTATGGACTGTGGAGTAATGGTGGCCTTGTCAAAGTCGTAGAACACATTGCGTACAAGCACGGGGATGTTGAGCGACGGAAGCGGGAATTGCAGCACATATTGCTCTGATTCCAGAGCCGGTTCAACGGTGA
The DNA here is from genome assembly GCA_937915915.1 of uncultured Selenomonas sp. GTDB lineage: Bacteria > Bacillota > Negativicutes > Selenomonadales > Selenomonadaceae > UBA9786. The sequence goes on from CALGGN010000191.1 coordinate 3,160, forward strand.
GCTCCTGCTTATAGTTCATGTAGCCTTCGCAGGTGGCCAGGAAGAGATAGCGTACATGGGGCTTTACCTCCACCTCGAAGGAACCGTCTAACTGCAAAAGTACCTTGGTATTGGTGCCATCGTCACCTACCATATATACAACTCCTGCCGGCAGTTCGTAGCCGTCTTGCTCATAGACCCATCCTTTCACCGTCTGCACCACTTCGGGACAGAAGAAACTGTAGATGTTGTCCCATCCCTTGCGGTTGGCTCTGTTGGAGGAGAAATAGCCTTGGTTGAGTTCGCCGTTGAAAGTCATGCCGAAATCGTCGCCATTGGAGTTGACGGGCGAGGGCATATGGAGTACTTCCCATTCTTTTGTCAGCGAGTCAAAGCGAGCCCTGTAGATGTCAAGACCGCCCATACCGCCACGCCCGTTGCTGGAATAGTAGAGATCACCGTTGGGGCGGAAGGTGGGAAACATCTCGTCGCCCTCACTGTTGATCTGCGGTCCCATATTCTCTACGGCTCCAAAGCTGCTGCCCGTAATCTCTGCCCTCCAGAGGTCGAGGCCGCCGCTTC
>CALGGN010000192.1 GCA_937915915.1 uncultured Selenomonas sp.
ACTCTCCGGCTCCCGACCTAAAAACATCCTGTAGCCTGCCACCACATCCTCAGAACTTATACTGCTTCTCCATCCAATGGCATAGGGAAGCAACTTGCCAAAACGAACAAGATAATAGTTCTGTATAAACTCAGACGTCTGCTGACGAGCAGATAGCATTGTCCTGTGGCCCGTTAGGTACTCCTGCACATAGTTGATGCCAATGCGTTCTGCAGGTGCCATCTCAAGACTTACCCCTAAAGCTCTTGCTGCGGAAGGATGGACAATCCCTCCTAGCCCCAGCCGATATGACCGCAAATAATCCTTTTGCGAATGGTCATCAAAGGGCAGCTGCAGGATTTGCATCAGCCGTCTCCCTGTCTCCCACATCAACGCCCCTGAAGGATGTCCAATATCGTTGAAGGTTGGCACATTTTTATAATTTTCCTTAAGCCAGCCAAGGATCTTAATGTCCCACCGCTTCTCCCTGCGTTCCAACCGTTCCCAAAAAGAATCTGCATGCGCCGCGGCTGCATGTGGCTCCAGCACATATTCCTGCAAAAAACCGAGAATAGTGCATATATCCTTCCGCCATGCTTTATCAAAAGCTAAATCCAGCAATTCATCCTGATAAAAGGCATCCAATCCACATTTGTCTTTGTGGATAACTAAATTTTGAAACTGATAGATTACCCCCCCCAGTGGCCAAAAGTTCGGTACAGCGATACATCTGCAACTTTTCGGTACCTTGGCAAGGATATTTTCATCCGCGTAGGTAGCAGACATTGAATTGTCTGGACGCATGTGCTGGTACAGGAGCAGATCTACCCCCGCAAGAAGTTCGTCATCCAAGGAAGTGTGCATTCCCTCACGCATATATCCCCCATGGGCCAAGAAAGGATGGATGGCATACTTATCCGTGAAGCTTTTCTGCGTCAAAAGAAACTGCTCCAGCACAGGCCCATGGCAATTGGCAGAAATCAAGCACGCTTTCTTGTCAGCAAACTTATACCATTTGAAATCCTTCCATTCCTTCAGCCCTTTTTCATTAAGTTCTGCCCTTTTAACCAAATACTCTTCCTTTGGACACTTAACAAGCATAGGTTCATTCAATATCTAAACAACTCCTCGTTTACACATAAAATGCTATTTTATGACACTTTTCCAGGCATTGCCTCACTTGAAAAAATATATGTTATATGATATAATTCCTCCAAGGGGGCTACACATCTTGAATATCGAATTCTACCAAAAAGCAGATGGCACCGAGCCAGCAGTGGACTTTCTAAAAGCCCTTGACGATAAAATGCGTGCAAAAATGGTTCGCACGATCGACCTTTTAGAAATTCATGGCTGCAGTCTTCGTGCGCCGGAATCAAAACCTCTGGAAGACGGCATTTTCGAACTCCGCGCCTCCTTTGGGGGCAACATCACGCGGGTGTTGTATTTCTTCTATGCCGGAAATACCGCTGTACTGACTCACGGCTTCGTCAAGAAGACCCAAAAGACCCCAAGAAGCGAAATAGTACGTGCCAAGGAGTATCGCACAGACTACCTGAGGAGGAAAGCAAAATGACCGCTTGGAAGGAATTTAAAGAGGAACAGCTGCTAAGCCCAGACTTCAAAAAAGAATACGATGCCCTGAAATGGGAATTTGACCTGATTTCCGAACGTCAGAAGGCCGGCCTGAGCCAGCAGGAACTCAGTGCTCTGACTGGCATCACACAGGCTGACATTTCCAAAATCGAAAACGGCAAAGGCAACCCCTCTGTCAGCACCTTGCGCAAACTTGCCAAAGGCCTTGGCAAAAGCCTGCAAATACAATTCGTCTGACCTTTCCCCTCCCGCTCCGGCGGGAGTTTTTCTTTGCCTATCCCAGGGTTGCTATAACCTGATAACCAAACTGTTTTAAATTCCCTCTTATCTCCTCATGGTACCTCTCCAGCGTCCCTATCAGCACCACCGGCTCCACATCCCATTCCTCAACATCCCTGATTTCCACAATCGGCGTCCCCCCATAATTCCTCCAGGCATTATCAAGCCTGGTCACCATAAAAGCCGCCAGTTGTCTGCTCTCCGGATGTTTTTGCATGGCCTTATAAGCATTAAAGGCCACAATTCCCGTGCCATAGATCACAATAGGCCTACCCTGGTACTTCTCTCTGTACCGCTCCAGAAAAGCCTCCACCATCTCCGGCACTGCCTTGATAAAAGGCATATCCCCATCCGCCAGATGGTTCCAGCTTCCTGCAAAATGATGGATGGCATAAGTATCCTCAGTAATCTCCATCTCCAGCGTCCAGGGATCCTTGGGGCAGAAATACCTCTCCGGGAAGACAGTAAAATCTTCCAGCCGTTGTATCTCATCCTCAGGCTGCAATCCCTTTTCCACCAGCAGTTTTGTGGTAGGCACAGTATTTACTGTAAGATTCATCTCACCCTTTTCATTGAGGAAATGTCTGCCCTCGTACTCCTCCAGCAAAGTCTTGATAAGGGGATTTCCTGCCTTGCTGGCTATCAGCCAGGGGCCCACCCTGCCACAGCGCTCCCAGCCGATGAAGGCAGGCTCCATCAGCAAAGGATCGAAATTTTTCAGCACCTCCACATCACTGTCAAGATAAATGCCGCCCTCGCGGTAGAGTGCGCAGAGACGGATGTAGTCAGATGCAAAGGCATATTTCCCTACGGACAAGGCCTCTTTGATATACTCGTTGTCATGCAGGGGAGAATTATCTTTCGTCCAAATCTTCAGTTCGTAATCCGGCAGGTATTTCTGCCAAGAATTAAGGCACTGTTGCACCAAGGGTGGATAAGCTTCGCCACTAAGCCAGCAAAAATGGATTTTCTTGGGGATGGGGGTGATGATGTGCCGGAGGCGGAGACCTGCTTGGCGCCAGCTGATAATGCTTGCCGGCCTTTCAACCTCATCCTCCGCTGCGCGGTCCCCTCCCCGGGAGCCCGCCGGGCTCCCGCGCTTACGCGCCCCCAGAGGGGAAGACTTTTGTTTTGTGGTTCCCGGGCAGGTTTCCATCTTTCGGGACAGGTCTGCATCGTCTCCCGGGGAGAAATAGCACGCTCTGGTGCCCATGACTTCCCTGAACACCTCTATATTGCTGCAGATCACGGGAAGGCCAAGGTTTGCGGCTTCCACCAGTGGGAGGCCGAAGCCTTCTTCCAGTGAGGCGGCAATCAATGCTGTGGCGTGTTCATAGGCATACTTTAACTCTGCATCTGTGGCATCCTTTATCCAAAGAATGCCCTTTTCTTGGTGCGCTTCGATGGCCTTTTTGATATCCGCATTCAGCCAGCCGTCATGTCCCAGGATGAGGAGCTTGGCTTCTGCTTGCTCCCGCAGTCTTGCGAAGGCCCTGATGATGGTCTGATGGCTCTTCCTTGGCTCGATGGTGCCTACGGTGAGAAAGACCAGAGGAGCCTTCAAAAAGTCCCTCAGTTCCTCCCTCACCCCATGTGCTGCCGTGATTTTAAGGTCTGCCCCCAAATACGACGTGTAAAAGGACGGAGGTTCCTGCCTCTTCAGCCCTCGCTGCACGGCATATTCCTTGGCCTTTTTCACCGTATGGTGGGAAATGCAGATAAGCCCGTCGGCTTTTTGCAGGATCAAATCATGCCAGTAAAAGAAAGGACGTCGGATGCTGTCGGAGAAAAGCTCCGGCATGTAGGAGGGTATCAAGTCATATACAAGGGCATAAACCTTGGCCCCAGCTGACTGAGCCCGGTCGATAATAACGTCAAAGTCGCGATAGTCCGGCCAGGAGGGATCCATCAGCAGGAGCCTGTCCCCCGGCATGAATCCCACCCGATAATCCCGTCTGTTTTTCCCTTCATAGGCGAAATCTGTCACCATTGTGCCCTGCAAATCCCGCACGGGCATAACAGTGCTGTCGATTTTCTTCAGCTCCTCCCACAACCGATCCGCTGCGCGGGCTACGCCCTCGCCATGTTTCTTTTTCCGGCTGATGGTCACATCAATGAAAATCCTTGGCTCTTTCCGTTCCATCATCGGCAATAGAGGACACACCCCATTGCCCGAAGAGTATTTCAGCATATCACCTGCAAAAATGCTCTTGATACGCGAAAGGCTCTTGCTGTCTGCCAGCATTTCCGGCAGGATAAGCACCGCCTCAGGGCAGGTCGCCAGGAAGTCCGCAGGAAAACTCCTTAATCCTGAACGATGGGCATCGTCAGGCTGTTCTCTCACCAGCCCCGCCACACGATATCTGTCTCCCGACAGCTTGGCAGCCTCCATGCTGGCCTCTCCCGTGCCATACACCAGCGCCGGTTTTCTTGCGGACATGGCATCATAACGGTAATGGATAACCTTGGATATTCCAAAAGCTCTGACATACTCCTCAATGCCCGCATCATTGTCAACGGCAATGACAACTGTCGCATCCTGATGGCGAGACATTTCCTCCGGAGCCTTGATTGGCACATCGTAAACAAGGTTTCCCCACTTGCCGGGGTTCTTGTCCACATAGCAAAGAATCCTATATTTCTCCCCATACTCCCAGTAAGCCTGCCTGCCCCATTCTCCGGATCCATAGATAATGCACTCCCTTTGCATCATGCACATCTCTCCTTTTTCCCAATCGAGCAGGAGGGCTTCGCCCTGCGCCATCTTCATTACTCTTTTCCTTTGGCAGCAAGCAGGCCATCCACAAGTTGGGACAGCTTTCCAGTGGCAGACTCCCATGGAATGCCTTTTTCTTTGGGAGGGACATTTTCTTTCTCCAGCTCCTCCATGGGCTCCC
>CALGGN010000193.1 GCA_937915915.1 uncultured Selenomonas sp.
CTTCCGATCTAAGGGCGTAGTGCGAAACACCGTTTCGCGTGGAGTTTTGTGCGCACGAATGATTTTCTGCTTGCCTGAATGGGTTCGAGATTCAAAAAAGGAGGCAGTTCTTTATGAGCAAAAAGCGTATGTTTTTCACTTCCGAGTCCGTGACGGAAGGGCATCCCGACAAGATGGCCGATCAGATTTCGGACAGCATTCTGGATGCCATTCTGGAGAAGGATCCGAATGGCCGCGTTGCATGCGAAACGCTGGTGACGACGGGGCAGGTGCACGTAGTGGGCGAGATTTCCACTACCTGCTATGTCGATATCTCTCGCATCATTCGCGATACGGTGCGCGATATCGGCTACACGGACGCGGCCTACGGCTTCGATGCCGATACCTGCGGCGTGCTGATTTCTCTCGATGAACAGTCGGCAGATATTGCACTGGGGGTTGACAAGGCCTTCGAGGCAAAGAAGGGCGCCATGGATGCCGTGGATGCGATTGGCGCAGGCGATCAGGGCATGATGTTTGGTTACGCGACCAATGAGACGCCGGAGTACATGCCTCTCCCGATTGCCTTGGCACAGCGTCTGGCACGCCGCTTGACCGAGGTGCGCAAGAACGGTGAGCTTACCTACCTGCGTCCGGACGGCAAGACGCAGGTGACCGTGGTTTACGAGGATGGAAAGCCTGTAGCGGTAGACACCATCGTCATCTCCACGCAGCATGCTCCGGAGGTGACCTTGGAGCAGATCGAAAAGGATCTCATCGAGAAGGTCGTGAAGCCGATTGTGCCGGCGGAACTTCTGAGCGCTGATACGAAGTATTTCATCAACCCGACGGGCAAGTTCGTCATTGGCGGACCGCAGGGCGACTCGGGGCTGACGGGCCGCAAGATTATCGTCGATACCTATGGCGGCTGGGCGCGTCACGGCGGCGGAGCGTTCTCCGGCAAGGATCCCACGAAGGTGGATCGTTCCGCGGCCTACGCAGCGCGCTATGTGGCGAAAAACATCGTGGCTGCAGGACTTGCAGACCGCTGCGAGATCCAGCTTGCCTATGCGATCGGCGTTGCAAAGCCGGTGTCCGTGATGGTAGATACCTTCGGAACGCACAAGGTGGATGAGGAAAAGATCGAAGAACTTGTGAGCAAGAATTTCGACCTGCGTCCGGCGGGCATCATCCGCATGCTGGATCTGCGCCGTCCGATCTATCGTCAAACAGCGGCATACGGTCATTTCGGCCGCACGGATATCGATTTGCCCTGGGAGCATACGGACAAGGCAGATACGCTCAAGCAGCAGGCGGGGCTGTAATTTCAAATATATTTCATCTGAAGTCGAGCCGTCATGGAAACATGGCGGCTTTTTGATGTTGTTATTTTTTATAAATATGATACTACATAATAACCGCTGTAAGTACAGTAAAATCAGTACTTACAGCGGTTATTGCTCATGAGAGTTTGTTTTGAAGGAGGGGTGAATGGATGTTCATTGCAAGATTTAAGGAAACGCCTTGATTTTATTGGGTTTGAAGGTTCTTGTAAATTACTGCAAGTTTAGTGAGGAAATTTTTCAGAGAAATCATAGGAAATCCTGTTATGATGTGGTATGATATTAGTGTGAGCTGGCCTTGTGCAAAGGAGGAATCATACATGGTAAGCGATGAGACAATGATGTTCCAGTTCGGGGCAGAGGAAAATAAAGCAGAGATCACCATCCGAAATGTCTGCAAGGCAATGGAGGAGAAGGGATACAATCCCATCAATCAGCTGGTGGGCTATCTTTTGTCTGGCGATCCAGCCTATGTGACGAGTCATAATGACGCGCGCAGCCAGATTCGCAAACTGGAGCGCGACGAACTGCTGGAGGAGTTGGTGCGCGCCTATCTGGAGCAGAAGAAATGAAGCGTTACTTGTCTCTGGATGTGGGTGACCGCACCATTGGAATCGCGGTTTCCGATTTGCTGGGGCTGACCGCGCAAGGGGTCGAAACAATCCGTCGGCAATCTTTGGAGCAGGATTTGAAGCGGCTTTCGGAGCTCATGGAAGAATATGAGACGAAAAGCCTGGTGGTCGGTCTGCCGAAGAACATGAACGGCAGCGAGGGTCCGCGCTGCGAGATTGTGCGGGGCTTTGTTGACGAGGTGCGCGGGATGTGCCCGGAGGTGGAAGCGGAGTTCTGGGATGAACGGCTTTCGACGGTTGCGGCGACGAGATCCCTGCTGGAGGCAGATGTGAGCCGAAAAAAACGAAAGAAGGTCATTGACAAAATGGCGGCGGTTTATATCTTGCAAGGATTTCTTGACAAGAAGAGCCGGAATGGATAAAATGCAGGAAGAAGTTTGCGGTGTTGGGGTTTTAGAAAGATTGGGGTGGCGTCGGTGTCGGATAAGGAAAAAAAAGCACAGGAAGAAGCCGAGGATATGGTTGTCGTCATGACGGACGAAGAGGGCAACGAATACTATTATGAAGAGGAAATGATCATCCCTGTGGGGGAGGATCGGTTTGCCCTGTTGGTCGGCATTCCGCAGGAGGGCGAGGAGCATGCGCATAGCTGCGGATGCGGACATGACCATGATGAGGAAGAAGAGGATGTCATCATTGCCAAGATCGTCGTCAATGCAAATGGCGAGGAAGAGTATGTAGAGCCGACGGACGAAGAGTTTGAGCAGGTGCAGAAGGCTTATGACGCTTTGCTTGCAGAGGAAGAGGACGCTCAGGAGTGAGATTCCTGCGGAGGCTGCTGTCCATTGGATGGCGGCTTTTTTGCGTTTTGCAGTTGTGTTTGATAGGAGTGTTGTCAGTGCCGGACTGGTCAAAGACGGAGAAAACGTCAACGGAAGATTCGGGACAGAAACCGGAATTTGCAGAAAAAAGCGTGGAGAACGAGCCCAAAACTGAGCCGGATGCGAAGGGCGGCAAAGTGCCCGACGAAGACATCACGAAAGACTCGGACAGGAAGGCTGATTGGCTCAGAACGCTGGAGCGGCTTGCGGAAGAAACCGGAGTGGAAGACAGCCTTGCGTGGCTGAAAGGGCTGGGACGGAAGTATTGGATTGCCATTGCGGCAGCAGCCTTTGTGGTGTTCTTGTCCGGTTGCTCGGCAGCGTACCTGCTGACAAGTTCCCCGAATTTGGCAGACCCTGATCAGGAAATCTTCGTGCATGTGGCATCCGGAGACAGGGCGAAAGACGTTGCCAAGAAGCTGGAGCAGAAGGGTGTCATAGGGAACCGGCATCTGTTTGTCTGGAAAGTCAAATTCAGCGGCGTGGCGGATCAGTTCAAGAAAGGCACCTATTCATTCCATGGGAACATGACCTCGGATGAGGTCATTGCAAAGCTTGTCGCCGGCGAGACCACGGTGATCAAGTTTACGATTCCCGAGGGGTTCGGCATCAAGGAAATCGCAGAACGGCTTTCCAAGGAAGGTCTGGTGAACAAGGAAAAATTCCTGCAGAAGGCAAAGGATTTTGCGCCGTATGACTATATCGAGGAGCATGCGGATGTGCGCTATCGTGCGGAGGGATTCCTGTTCCCCGATACCTATACGATCCAGACAGAGATGAATGAGGAAGAAATCATGGAGATGATGGCGGCGGATCTCGATCATCGTCTTACACCGAAGCTCCGGCGCAGGGCAAAGGAGATGGATCTTTCCCTCTATGAATTGATTACCCTTGCCTCTTTGGTGGAGAAAGAAGCGCGCTATGACGAAGACCGTCCGATCATTGCGCAGGTTTTCTTCAAGCGGCTGGAACTCGGCATGCCCCTTCAAACCGATGCCAGTCTGCAGTATCTGATGGATGCGCCGAAGGAGGATGTGCTGATTTCGGATACGAAAATAGAATCTCCTTACAATACCTATCAAAATCAGGGACTTCCGCCGGGACCGATCGCAAGTCCGGGAATGGCTGCCATTGAGGCTGTGCTCTATCCTGCGGATACGGACTACCTGTATTTTGTGGCGGATCGGGACGGACATAATCATTATTCCCATGCATATTCCGATCACTTGGATCTTGTGGATCAGGTGCGGTAATGGCGTGCACAGAAGCAATCAAGCGGGAAATGGAGCCTTTGCTGCGTGAGATGGAGCGCTATGCGGAGGCGCACTACGTTCCCATCCTGCGGGCAAGGGAGCGCAGGATTTTCTGCGAAACGGTCATGGAAGCCTGCCCGCATCGTATCCTGGAGCTGGGGACAGGCATTGGCTATTCCACGCTGGTGCAGGCTATGCTGGGCGCCGAGGATGTCAGAATCGTGACCGTGGAAATCAATGAAGCGCGCATGGAAGCCGCGAAGGGCTTTATTGGGCGTTCGCCCTATCGGGATTGCATCGAGATGCATTTCGGGGATGCGGGGGAACTGCTTTCCTCTCTTGGGGGAACCTTTGATTTCGTCTTCATGGATGCAGCCAAGGGGCAATATGCGAATTACTTCCGCCTGTTTCAGCCACTGCTTGCAGAGCAGGCGGTCATTGCTGCAGATAATGTGCTGTTTCACGGCTATGTGCAGGCAAAGGGGAAAATTCCCCATAAACGGCGCAGCATGGTGCAGCATCTGCGGGAGTATATCGAAATGATCACCCACATGGAGGGATATGAGACCGTGATCCGGGAAGACGGAGACGGCATGGCGATTACGCGGAGGATAGGGCATGAGCATGAAAAAGCCTGAGCTTTTGGCTCCCGCAGGGAATCCGGAAAAATTGAAAATGGCGATCCTCTATGGAGCGGATGCGGTTTATCTGGGAGGCAAGGCGTTCGGGCTTCGTGCGTTTGGCGGCAATTTTACGCGGGAGGAACTGAAAGAAGCGATGGAGTTCGTGCATGGGCGAGGGAAACGTGCCTATGTGACGGTGAATGTCTACGCTCACAATGAGGATATCGGGAAACTTCCGGAATATCTGGCATATTTGCAGGAAATCGGAACCGATGCGCTTCTGGTGGCAGATTTGGGAGTCTTTCAGCTGGCGCGGGAAATCATCCCTAAAATGGAACTTCATGTAAGCACCCAGGCAAATATCACGAACTGGCGCTCGGCGCAGGCATGGCAGCAGCTTGGTGCGGCACGTGTCGTGCTGGCACGGGAGATGTCCCTGCCGGAGATCCGGGAGATCCGCAGGAAGTGCGACGCGGAGATCGAGATGTTCGTGCACGGCGCCATGTGCATCTCCTATTCCGGGCGCTGTTATCTGAGCAGCTATATGACGGGACGGGACGCAAACCGCGGCAGCTGCGCACAGCCCTGCCGCTGGAAATATCATCTGATGGAGGAAAGCAGGCCGGGGCAGTATTTTCCCGTGGATGAGGATGAGCGGGGCGCCTATATCATGAATTCCAAGGATATGTGCCTGCTTCCCTATCTGAGGGATGTCATCGAAAGCGGCGTGGACAGTTTGAAGATCGAGGGACGCATGAAGAGCGTCCACTATGTTGCGAGTGTAGTGAAAGCGTACCGCATGGCGATCGACAGTTATTTCGAGGCTCCGGACGATTTTTCCGTACAGCAGGAATGGCTGGGAGAATTGCAGAAAGTATCCCACAGGGCCTACACAACGGGCTTTTACCTTCATCAGCCGGGTGCAGAGGATCAGATTTACGGAAGCTCTTCCTATGAGCAGACTTCTGAATTTGTCGGGCTGGTGCGGGAATATGACACGGAGACGGGCTTCGCCCTTGTGGAGCAGCGCAATCACATGAAACTGGGGCAGGAAATCGAGGTGTTCCAGCCGAAGGGGGCTGGTTTCCGCCAGTGCCTTGCCGAGATGCTGGATGAAGCAGGAAACCCCATGGATGCCGCACCGCACGCGCAGCAGATGCTCCGCATCCGCATGGCGCATCCCGTGGAGCCGTTTGCGATTTTGCGAAGGGATATCGCACAAAAGAGAGAGGATGGTTGATGGAGATGGCAGAGAATCTGGTTCGTTTTTACGGAAGAGCACAAGGACGCGTGCAGGGCGTGGGCTTTCGCTATTTTGTGCAGCAGAACGCAAGGGAGCTTGGGATCACAGGCTGGGTCCGCAATATGGATGATGGCTCGGTGACCATGGAGCTTCAGGGGCCGCAGGATGCGATCGATGAGCAGGAGAAGCGCATCCGCGAGGGCAATTACTTTGTGCATGTGCAAAGCCTTGAGTTGGAGGCGCGTGAAGTGATTGCGGGTGAAAAGAAATTCGACATCCGATACTAGTATAACCCATTCCAAATAACTTGCTGTTTGACTTGTCTAAATTTCCCT
>CALGGN010000194.1 GCA_937915915.1 uncultured Selenomonas sp.
TTTTCAGGTGCTTCTGTGAAACTGGCATATCTGTTTCACGGATTCAGGTATAATAGAAGAAAGTTTCATCCTCTTGGCTCCAGATACTGCACGCAGGCCCAGATATGCACGTCTCTCGTGTAAAGATCCGTGAGAAATTTGGCCACAAACGGCATAACCTCCCCCGTGTCGGTGTCGATCACGTCGTAATCCCCGTTTTCGTCCGGAATGTTCGCGATGTCATATTTTGGCGTTTCCCGCTGGTCGAGCATATCCGCCGCCCATGCGGCAGCTCTGCACTTGTCCTCCAGGCTGGCCGGCTTCGGGACGGAAAGCAGCGCCCGTTGGAGCAGCTCCCTCTGATAGATCCCCTTCCATAGCTCATCCCTTCGTTCACATCCATAAATCAGCAGCCATTTCCTCATATCCACCGGCTCCGTTTCCTTGTATGTGCATTGCCAGAGCATCGATGCAAAATGCTCGCACTCCTTGCAGTGCTTCATGCACACTGTTCCTCTCTTCATCCTGCAGACGACGCCCGACATATTGCGCCGCCCGCAAACAGGGCAAGTTTCTTCCTTATATATAGAAGAAAACTCTCTTGCATGCCGTGCTCTTCTCATCTGCTCCCTGTTCCGGAGGAGCGCGGCCCTCACGCGCTTCTCCCACGTCGGCTCATGCTGTTTCATCATTTCGCACCATCAAGCAACAGTTCAACAACTTTTTGTTTAAATTTTTCAGTCAAACGTAACTCCCAGCAGTGTACATATCCGCAATCTCCGCAATGCCGCAACACTCTAAGATGCTCTATGAGAATATCATTTGCACATTCATCGGTTTCATTGATTGCTCCACAATGAGGGCATTCCCAATGCGGCGGTATGACATCATCTGTCAGTATTGTTTTGTCAATGTCCACCTTTCAACGCCTCTATTTCTTTCAAGTATTTCTTTCAAGCATCTCTTTCATAACGCCAACCAGAAACGGCAGATTTGCTATCACTTCCGCGTCATAATTATTCGTCTGCATTTCTCGCAACAAAATATCCGTCTCATTTTCTCACGAATCAGCTGTCCGCAATTCCTTCAATTGTTCATCCTTCGGCCTCCTGTTCCATGCCTCTATAGCTTCTGCTTCGTAATGATACCAACCGCTTTCACTGCCACAACCGCCGTCTTCATAATCACATAGCACGGAATATCTATCTCGCCAGCCTTCACGCCCTTTTCTCACGATTATTCTCCCAGCTCCACCGCAAAACGGACACGGCTTCAACTCATTCGTCTTTCCCACTGTCTATCACTCTCCTGCCAGTCACAATTTCCGAAGCAATCACCGAGCGTGATGTTTCTGTGTCCGTACTCGTCGCAATGGCAACAAACTTCTTTTATTTCATTTTCGTACAAATCAATAGCGTGGACACAATCTGATACTTTATATCCATTCAGCTCATTCATCTTTCGCCCTCCTGTTCCAATCCTCGATCAGCTCGCGCTTACTGATGCCGTGTATCGTCATCGTGCAATCGTGCGGATATTTCATGTGTTGAATTTCCCACCGCGCATACTTACTACACTTTATGCCGAGCCTTTTAAGATCCACCGCTTTAACTGGTAATCCGCATTTCGGGCATCTTTCCATCCCGTTCTCTGGTGTGACTATTCTCCACCCTCCTTTTCGCCCCGCCCGATGGCGGGGCTTTCACTTTTCTTTCGCCCCTGTCAGGCATCGTTTCCATCGATAGACGCATAGATGTTCTTAGCCAATGTCTTGAGCCCCGTCCGGAACTTTTCCCTGTTGCCCTCACTCATTTCCTGCGTGACTTTCAGCATCGTGTTGAAGGACTGCTGGAATGTCTCGAAGTTCGCACGGAAGATTCCGATCCGGCGCTCTTCCGGATTTTCCCCGGCAGGGACCTCTGCGGAAATCGTTTTCCCTTCCTCCGCCTCTTTCAGCCGGCGCTTCATCTCCTCCAGCTCCGCCGAAAGACTCTCGATCTGATCCTTTGCCTCCCGATCGGTTTCCTCGTTTCCCTTTTCGGCTTCCTCCGCCCGCCTGGTCATCAGATTCAGCTGGCTCTTCAGGGACTCGACTTCCTGCTCCGCCCGCAGCTGCTCCCCATAAGTCTCATTCAGCGCTTTTCGTTTTTCGTTCGCTTCGGCCTCCTTTACACCCGCCAGCTTTTCGGCCTTCTCCGCCCGCGCATTGGCTTCCGCCAGCTTCCCGTTCGCTTCGTCCAGTGCCTTCTTCAGCTTTGTCGGGCTGATAGATTCCAGAAGGTCATCCGGCAGCGTCTGGCCGAACAGGAGCTGCTGGCTCTTGTCGAAGCGCTCGAAAATGGCGATTAAGTCGGAGGCTGTCCGCTGGGAATAGCTGACGTTTTCTTCCAGCCACGTGCCCCAGTTGCCGTGCCCCACCAATTTCTTCGCCCGGAACAGGCGGCGGCCGGTTTCAATGGCGGCCTTCCCCGCGATCTGGTTGATGGTATCCATCGTGGTCTTTTTGATGGCATTGACTTCTGTTGCGATATCCTGAAGCTCCTGCTCCTCCGATACCGTCCCTGCCATCGTGATGTTCAGTCCGCTCATGCCGTTATCCTCACTCTCTTCTGTTTCTTTTCCAGCTTCTCGCGGCGGAATGCCTCCACAAACTGCCGCCCTTCCGCATCCGGCGGATTGTTGTATTTCGTTCTCGCCTGCACGATCCGCCCGTTCCTGACCTCCATTGTGATGTAGCTCTCATTCAGAGCGTCCGTGTGGCGGATGAACACCACATCCGTTTCTCCGTCCGCTACGCGCTTCATATATCCGCCCACGCAATTCTTCTGCCGCTTTCCTTCGACGACCAGCTCGGAGATATGCTCCGGGACGATGACAATGCACCCGTCCGATTGGAATGCATACTTCTTTTTGAGCCTGTCCTTCCGCTTGGCCCACTTTTCTTCCAGTGCCTGGTTTTTCTGATACTCAATTTGCTGGCTCAGATTTTCATGGGTCTGCATCAGGTCCCTGGGGTACAGGGTGGACTTTGATTTCATGTCCATATGCAGGGCTTCGCATTGCTGGATGTAGTCATCATAATCCGGCAGCCTCCCGTGCCCTCCCGCTGCTCTCTGCTTCTTCAGATAATCAAATGCCTTCCGGATCGGCACATACTGGAACAAGTGCTTCGGCAAATCCACCACTCCGTTGAGCAGGCTGCCGATTTCTTCCAGCGAATACCTGCACTTCCCCAGCCGATTCACCGCCGCCCAGTTCCGGATCACGAGCATTTGCATCCACTTTGCGTTCCTCTGGAGGAATTTCCTGTCCGCTTTCGTCGTTACGGTCTTGAAGATCTCGTTCGGCGTCTTCCCGTGCCAGTTGATGCCATGAAAGGTAGGCCCTCCCCAGATGCAAGTCCAGATGATCTGATAGAACCCCAGCTTCAGCAGGTATTCCATCGCTTCCCGCTTCGCGAACAAATCGAACAGCTTGATGTAGGCACTGAATCCGTATGTGTTGGCAGCATGGAACTCGCTCCAGTTGCTCCATGCGAAGGGAGTCCCCTCGATGGCTTCATGCACCGATTCCGTGTTGAGATAGGCGTCTTTCTCCCACAGGTGGTAGAACGACCGCCTTTCCGTGATGGTCGTTGCTTTTATCCACTCTCCCTCGGTTCGCCAACCATCTTTCTCTACCTGCATCGCTCCATAGCCGTACGCGAACAGCGTCAGGGAATCCTCGCGCAGGTCTATCGCTGCGCATTGGTCCGCGAACTCCTTCCCTTTCGGCCACAGAGTTGCAACGATGCTCCTGCATCCGATGATGTTCGGGTCTTTGACGGATTTCTCATAGATGTAGAAGATTTTTTGCTGTCCGCATTTCCTCATGCTCCGCCAGATATGCTTTACCTCCAAAGCCTTTCCGCAGGAGGGGCATACCGCCGTCTCGTTGTGCGTCGTCCGGTAAGGCATCCGGACCGCCGCCCGGCAGGCCGAGCATGTGCCGCCCCTCCTCTCCTCCCGGTCGTCAATGAAAAGGTAGTGCCGGAACTTGGACAGGATCCAATCCGTTTCATCGCTTGAAATATCCCGCCGGAAGTGCCCCTCCACGTCCTCCGGCTTCGGTCTGTATCCTTTATATCCTCGAAACATCCTTCCACCTCATCCGAAAAGTTCATTGAAGTCAAGCTTCAGGCCATCCTCTTTTTTCTGCGCTTCCTGTGCTTCCCGTATCTCAGCGACCTTCCCTTCCGGCGGCGCCCACCGGGAGGCGCAGTTCTGGTAAAATGCGTACATCAGCCCGTCCTCCAGGAGCGCAGCCGGATCCTTCACCCCAAAGTAGGAAAGCGTCGCCTCCTTTTCCTCCCGATGGGAGAGGTAGCTTGCGTTCTTCTCCCTGTGCTTCTTGCTCGCCACATCCCGCATGTGGCCGAACGCCCCCTTGAGGCTTTTCTGCGTCCTAACGCCCTCCGCGATTCGGAGCTCCCGCACGTCTTCGGCATAGGCGAGCCACCCATATGCCCCTGCAAGTCTCGACAAGGTCTCTGCGTCCTCGAGATCGCATGTCTCGCCCGCAGCGAACGGGCTTTCTTCGAGCACGCCGCTATTCACCTCGTCGGATGCGACGATGAAGAGCACGCCCCTGTCCGTGAGTGTCCAGTTCGTCGTAGCGCACCTGCCCCGGTAGAGCACGGTCCCGTCGCTCGGGGCAGATGTCGCGACAGATGTCCCCGCAAACATCGCGAGCACCGCAAGTATTGCCACGACAGCCGCAGCGAAGCGCCTTCCCATCGTTTTGCCTGTTGCGGACATGTGAACCTCTCCATCCTTCGCATCCGGCCGCACCTTCGGCGCGTACCCCTTCATGCTTCGACATCCGCCTGCCGTCTTCGTTTCGCCAAGCGTTCGTTGAGCATCCTGACGAACAGCACCCCGAGCAATGCATCCAGCAATGCGAGCAGGGGCAGTGTCCTGCCGTTCACGTACAGGTTCGGCGCAGGGACATCGTGGCGCTGCGGGTCGTACGCGCAGCGCTCGCCGTGCACGAGCAGGCGATGACTGTTCGTCCTCACGACTGCCAGGCCGCGAGCTTGCGGGCTCGTGCACGTCACGAGCGTGCCCATGTCGCGTTCCCTGTCGAA
>CALGGN010000195.1 GCA_937915915.1 uncultured Selenomonas sp.
CTGATCCAGGTCCTCGACCGGCTGGCCGAGGCCGGGAAAACCGTGGTGGTCATCGAGCACAATCTGGACGTCATCAAGACGGCGGACCATATCATCGACCTTGGCCCCGAAGGCGGCGACAAAGGCGGCACCATCGTGGCAGAGGGAAGACCGGAAGCCATCGTTCGCGTGCCGGAGTCCTATACGGGGCAATTCCTAAAACCGTTGCTGGAGGAAAAATTCAGCTGAGTACACGTCATAAGGACTGACAATTCTGCACACGAATCAGCAAGTAATTCAGCCCCAGGGTCCGGGAATAGCGTACTTCTTCCGCCATGCCGCAGATCACGCGGATGCCGATGTTTCTCGCAGGTTCCTCCCCCCGGTGGATGTTCAGCCATTCCTTCGGGTCAAAGGCCTTGCAGTCATCCCGGATGCGCATTGACCAGGAGGCCTCCTTCTCTTCTTCCATGATCAGAATGTCAATGCTGTGCTTTTTCCCGTCGCCAAAGCCCCAACGGATGATATTGCCGCCCATTTCCTCGATGGCAAGAGCCATGAACATCGCATCTCTGGGAGAGGCACCGTGGGAGAGCAGGAACTGCCGCACTTCCTCCGAGATCGCAACGATTTCCTCCATGCTGGCAGCGGAGCGGGCAAGGGATTCAGACGTGGATTCCGCAATCTTCTTCGGCAGGCAGAGGAAGTCGCCGATTCCTCTTGGGAGTCCCTTTTTCTTCCAGGCAATCACCGCAGCGAGCGTGGCTGTGGTCAGGATCTCCGCCAGCAGAAAGGAGATCCATACCCCATCTGCGCCAAAGGCATGGCCCAGCACTGTCGCCAGCAGGCAGATGAACAGGAGATTGTCCAACAGCGACGTGAGGTAGGTCATTTTCATCGCGTTCACGCCGAGATAGTATTTTTGCAATACGTTGTTGACGGCATAAACGGGAAGGTAGCAAATGTAGATCCGAAGAGCCCTCACGGCAGTCTCAAAGGCCGCTCCCTGCTCTTCCACAAAGATCCCGATGAGAAGGGGAGCCGCGAAGAATGTCGCCAAGGCCGTCAGCAAGGTCACCATCACCGCATGTTTCACGGAAATCCGGAGCAGGTGGTGCAGGGAATCCTTGTCCCGTTCTCCGGTAAAGACACCTGCCATCGTGAGGGTTGTCGCGCTGAGTCCCATGACAATGGGATTGAAGATGTTGTTCAGCGCGTTGATGTCGGCAAAGGCAGCGATGGCAGTGCTTGGCGCGGTCCGCAAGAGGACGAAATTGATGACAAGCATCTGCGTGGACTTGTAGAACCGGTCGACGGCAGAGGGCAGGCCAATGCGCAGGACGGGCAAAATCCTCCCCGGCCTGAGCCCCTTGCAGGTGAAGCGGATCTGGTGCTTGCCTCCCGAAGAAAATCCCCACATGGCAGCAAGGGCGACGAGATAGCCAAGGGACGTGACCAGCCCCATGCCGAACATCCCGCCGCCAAAATAGAGAACATTGGCAAAGGCGCCGGCGATGTTGACCGCTGTTTGCACAAAGATTGCCCGTATGGCCAGTTTGGCGCGTCCTTCCAGAAAGAGCAGGGAAATCTGCATGGGCAGGAGCATCAGCAAGGGCAGACCGATGGCAATGCCACGCAAATACGCGGAAGCGTCATCGGCCAGCGCTGCCGCCGTCCCTTGTGCGCCCAAAAGACCTGCGCAGAACTCCGCCTGCCAGAACAGGAGGGCGGCCAGCAGCAGCGAGAGCGGCAGGGCGAAAAGGATGGCCGCAGAGTAATACACATCGGCTTCCTCCGGCCGCCCCGCGCCAAGGCTTTTGGCGCAGTTGTTCTGCACGCCCATGGAGATGATCTGGCTGAGCATCATCGTCAAAAAAAACAGGGGCAGCGTAATCTGGAACGATGCCATGGCATCCGTCCCAAGATAGCGGCTGATGACCATGCCGCTGACCACGGAGCCCAGGAATATCATGAGATTGTTGGCGATCATCTTCCCCATGAATCGCCGGAAAGTGCCTTGAAGCAGGATTTTGTTCATGTTCATATCCATATCACATGCGCGCCATCCGCCCCGCAAAGCGAGCCATGTGCTGCTCCGCCTTCGGGAAAAATTGCGCTCTGGCGGACCGGACCATCTGACGGCGGATCTCATCCGTAAAGGCGGGAACGATTTTCAGGAAGGTCATCTGCCGCAGCCAGCAATAAGCCTCCATCATGGCCTCGATTTCCTCCAATTCCCCGGGGTCCTGCGTTCTGAAGTAAGTGCGCATGAACAGGCCCCAGACTCTTCGCACCATGTCGGGCTCCCAGCCAATGACCTGCTTCACCGTTTCCGGCGGCATGGTGTCCGCAAGATTCTTGCCCAGCATGTAGACACCCAAAACATCGTACAGGGGATGGCCTGCGGCGGAATCCGCCATATCGATGACAACGAGCTCGTCCCCCTGCACCATCAGATTGCCCCTGTGGAAATCCCCGTGAACGTAAGTGTTCCTCTCGGGGATGGAATCGACCATCCGATGCAGCAGGCGGATTTCGTCATGGGTGAGCAGATCGTCCAAACCCGTTATCCGCTCTCGATAAACATTTGCCATATCCGGGAAAGTGCCCGGCGGAACCTCGATACGATGCATGTCCTGCAAAAGCTCTGCGCTCTTCACAATCAAAGCATCCATGCGCTCCGGCTGCTGCGCCACCACTTCCCGCAAACTGCGGGCCTCCACCAGTTCGAAGACGATGCCGATTCGCTCGCCGGCGCGCACCACACTGAAGGAAAGCGCCGTGGGCACTCCGAGAATAAAGGCCGCCTTTGCATTTTTCTTCTCCTGCCTTACATTCTGCCAGCCAAGACTGTCCGCCGGGTACAGCTTGACAATGGTCTCCCTGTCCAATTGGTAGACCGCGCCGTTCCTTCCCTTCCCGATGCACGGGCAGCCCTCTACGGAAATCTCCCGCAATGCCTGCCGGCTGTCCATTA
>CALGGN010000196.1 GCA_937915915.1 uncultured Selenomonas sp.
GCAGGAACGCCAGGTTTCTGTGGTCGTCCATATCACGCACGCCTCCACTTCACTCCCTCGCGGGTGTCCTCCAGCACGATGCCGGGTAAATCGAAATCTTCTACGAAGTTATCGGACAGAAGCACCGTCCCCGTCTTCATATCCGTCACAAACAAATAACTGTTCCCTGTCTGCTGTAAGGTATTGAAATATAAACGAAGCTGGTTGAGCACAGAGCCTTCAGGAATCTCTTGTTCCATACTCCAGCCCTCCTTCAGAACTAATACTTTTCTCCTATTAATCTACCACATGTACGAATGAATTTCAACAAAATGTTCACACCTGTGCCAGAATCTCCCTCATCCGCACCCCAAACTATCTATCTTATGCACATTCTCGCCTCCATACGCCTCATTTTTCCCATACATTCACGATTACTTGTATCATTCGCCAAATAATTGCAAAATCCTTCCTACAAAAATAAAATAATCCTCCGAAACCAGCTTTATTCACTCCTGTGTTGTCGGCAAGTCCGGACAATGAGACAAATACTCAGCATCATCCATCTTGGACGAAACAATCGCATTTTCGATGGCCTTGGCCATGACTTCAGCCGCCAGTGTCCCAACCACATTGATATCTGCATCCACCGGCACTCCGCAGGAAGACGCGTAAATGGTATCGCCGTCAGCAAGCGTCCCCACGGGATTGATGGAGCGGGCATAAGCGTTTCTTGCCTGCGCCGCTATGCGTGTGAGCTGTGCTTTATCAAACTTGCCGTTCGTGACAACGACACCAAGTGTCGTATTCGTGCGAGGGAATAAGTCCCGAGAAGCTGTGCGACGGTACAGTTCCTGTACACTGTCCATAAACTCCGTGCGCTGGGCATTCATCAGTCCCGCTATTTTTTGCCCATGCGCATATACGTCCCCAATGGCGTTCACCACGACAACAGCTCCCAGCTTCAATGTGCCGAGTTGTACCGCGTGGTAGCCTATGCCGCTTTTCTGTGACTGCTTCATGCCGCAAAGCTTTCCTACCGTCGCTCCCACGCCTACACCGACGGATCCGCTCAACGGCTCTCCCCCTGCAAGAGCATTTCGGCAAGCCTCATAACCCATCGCACTGTCCGGGCGGATGTCCGACCTCCCATAGGAAAGGTCATAGATGTCCGACTGCACGACCAACGGGACGAGAGCGACCCCCGTATCGAAGCCGATGCCGTTCTCTTCCAAGCATTTCATCACACCATCGGATGCGGCCAGCCCATAGGCGCTCCCTCCGGCCAGGACAATTGCGTGAACGCCGATGTCCTCTTTCGTGGGGTCAAGCACAGACATTTCCCTTGACGCGGGGCCGCCGCCGCTGACATCCACTCCTGTCTTTGCGCCATTCGGAAAGCAAAGCACCGTAACTCCCGTCTTTCCTTGGTCATTCTGGGCATTGCCAATACGGACACCATCGATTGCCGCAAACGGGATATCCTTCACAGTAGTGCCTTCAGCCTGTGCTGCTGCGCCCACGGAGAGGATAATCAGTGAACCGAGCATTCGCACGGCTGATTGAAACAAAACCTTGATCCTCATATGTAATAAACCTCACAAAGGAAAAATACACACCGCCAAATGCGGCATGCGGACACTCCCTTCCTGTCGTCCTGTTCTTCATCCCACCCGGCAGGATTTCGCCGCGAGGCGGGGAAATCCTGCCGATGCAAGGAAAAACGACCGCAGCAACGCACTGCGGCCGCTCGTTCCATAAGTGTCATCCGGTGAAGGAACCTACCCTAGCACGATCCTGCTGAAGTCGGCGACCTGATTGGTGAGCAGATGGATGGACTTCAAGAGTCCCAGACGGTTATTCCGTATGTTTTCATCCGGATCCATGACCATGACGGCATCGAAGAAAGCGTCAATTGGCGCTGCCAGCGCCGTCAGCGCTTCCGCCGCGCCGGAGAAATCACGCTTCGATGTGAATTCCGTCACAGTCTTCCCTGCTGTCCGGAACGCAGCAAACAACGCTTTTTCTTCATCGGTTTGGAACAAGGCTTCATTGATTGCCGTACGCTCCGCCTTTTGGGCGAGATTGCCCGCACGGACAAAGGCCTGTACGAATTTCTCCGACTGTTCCCGACGGATGAAATCCTCGACCGCCTGTGCACGGAGCGTCACAGCATAGAGGTCGTCCACATCCGCCAGTACCGCATCCACTACATCATAGCGCACCTTACCCGCCAAGACATTCTTGAGACGCAAGCGCATGAAGTCCGACACATCCTGCTGCATTTTCGCGCGAGCCTTCGCATCTGTGATGGAAAGCAGATCCATCGCCGTATCGACCAGTTCCCGCAAAGAAAGCTGATATTTTGCTTCCACGAGCATATTCACAAGCCCCAAAGCCTGACGGCGAAGCGCAAACGGATCTTGCGATCCCGTGGGAATCAGTCCCCTGCTGAACGTGGCAACCAAATTGTCGATTTTGTCCGCAACGCTCACAATGCGTCCGGCAACTGTCTGCGGCTGCTTGTCGCCGGCGAATCTCGGCATATAGTGCTCATCAATCGCCAGCGCAACGGCCTCGCTCTCGCCATCCAGCCGCGCATACTCGCGCCCCATGATGCCCTGCAGCTCCGTGAACTCCGTCACCATACCGGTCACAAGATCTGCCTTTGAGAGCAGCGCCGCGCGCAGTGCCGCCTCTTTATCCTCCGCAGAAACGCCCAGTGCATCGCTGATTTTTTCCGCGAGTTTCTGCAGGCGTTCCGTCTTTTCATAGACCGAGCCCAACCCTTCTTGGAACACCACCGTCTTGAGCTTTTCCCGGTGTTCCTCCAGAGATTTCTTGCGATCCTCGTCAAAGAAGAACTGCGCATCCTCCAGGCGGGCTTTCAATACGCGCTCATTGCCGTGCTGCACCACGTCCAGATAGTCACTGCCGCCATTGCGTACCGTGATGAACAGCGGGAGCAGTGCGCCCGCCTCAGTCTTGACCGGGAAATAGCGCTGATGGTCGCGCATGGGCGTGATGACTGCCTCCGCAGGCAATTTCAAATATTTTTCCTCGAATTTCCCGCAAAGCGCTGTGGGATATTCCACCAGATAGAGCACTTCTTCCAGCAGATCCTCCGTGATCTCCGCTACGCCGCCATGATCCTTTGCGGTCTTTTCGATCTGCTCGCGGATCATGGCCTTGCGGCGCTCCTGATCTACAATGACGAACTGCTCCTCACAGGCTTTTTCATAGCTTTCCGCATCCGCAATCTCGAAATCCCCCCGGCTCAGGAAGCGGTGTCCGCGGGATACGCGCCCGGAGGGAACCTCTGCGACCTCAAAGGGAATGACCTCGCTGCCGTAGAGCGCCACGATCCAGCGCAGCGGGCGAATGAATTTGAAGTCCAGATCGGCCCAGCGCATACTGTTCGGGAAGCTCAGGCCGCAGATCAGTTCCGGCAAGATGGACTGCAACAGCTCTGCCGTCGCCTTGCCCTCTTCATGCACCATGGCATAGACATATCCGTCCTTGACCACCAAATCCTTCGGATCGACCTTCTGTCCGCGCGCAAACCCCTGGGCAGCCTTTGTCGGATTCCCATCTGCATCGAACGCGATCTGCACGGACGGCCCGCGGTTCTCGCTGGAAATATCCGCTTGGCGCTCTTCCAGCCCCTCCACAAGCAATGCCGAACGCCGCGGTGTTCCCACCGTGCGCACGGAGGAAAAGCCGATGCGCTGTTCCTGCAGTGCCTTTTCTGCCTTTTCCGCAAGTTCCTTCAAAATGCCCGGCATCACATGCGCGGGAACTTCTTCTGTACCGATTTCAAGCAACAATCTCTTGCTCATGCCTTTTTCCCCCTCTTGAGCATCGGATAACCAAGCTCTTCACGCTGTTTCAGATAGCACTCTGCGCAGAGCCGCGCCAGCTTCCGCACCCGCCCGATGAACGCGGTGCGCTCCGAGACGCTGATGGCGCCACGGGCATCCAGAAGGTTGAAGGTATGGGAGCATTTCAGCACATAGTCATAGGCAGGATGCACAAAGCCCTTCTCGATGACACGCACTGCTTCCTTCTCGTATTTCTCGAACAAATCAAACAGAAGCTCTTCGTCCGACAGATCAAAAGCGTAACTGGACTGCTCGAATTCGTTCTGGTGGAACACATCCCCATAGGTATAGTCATCCGTCCACTGCACATCATAGACGTTCTCCACCCCTTGGATATACATGGCAAGACGCTCCAGTCCGTAGGTAATCTCCACCGCCACGGGCTTCACATCCTGACTGCCGACCTGCTGGAAATAGGTGAACTGCGTGATTTCCATGCCATCCAGCCAGACCTCCCAACCAAGCCCCCATGCACCAAGGGTCGGGGATTCCCAGTTGTCTTCCACAAAGCGGATATCGTGCTTCTTCGGATCGATGCCAAGGCGCTCCAAACTCTCCAGGTAAAGCTCCTGGATATTGTTCGGCGAAGGCTTCATGATGAGCTGGAACTGATGATGCTGATACAAACGGTTCGGATTGTCCCCGTACCGCCCATCCGCCGGGCGGCGGGAAGGCTCCACATAGCCCACATTCCATGGCTCCAGTCCGAGCACCCGCAAAAAGGTGAATGGATTCATCGTGCCTGCGCCCTTCTCCACATCATAGGGCTCAGCCAGAATGCAGCCCTGCTCTGACCAGAACTGCTGCAACGCCAGGATGAGTTCCTGAAATTTCATAGTAACGACCTCTTTCCAAAAAAATTTTCGACGCACAGAAAAAGCCCCGTCCCTGCAACGTCATGTTACAGGGACGAGACTCACAAATCCCGCGGTTCCACCCTGATTGATTCCCTCTTCACCCAGACTTCACGGCAAAGGAGAAAACCCACCTTCATCTTCCTATCCATTTCCGCTCCAAAGCGCCCTTCGCTCCCCCGGCTGACTCTCACCGCCACAGCCTCGCTGAGATTGGAGCTACTCCTCTCCTTCATCGCTGAGACGAATTCTAGCAAAAAACATCCTGCTTGTCAAGCCCGCAGAGAAGCGCACCACGGAAATCAAATTTCACAAAAAAGCGTGTCTGTCAGACTTACGACACAAAATAAGACCAAGAACAAAAAGAACCATACCGAAAGGCTTATGCCATGTGGACGGTTCTTTTCACACAGAATTTGGGACGGCATCTCAGACGATTTCCATCTTGCTTATTTCAGGACACCTGAGCAATGAATTATCCTGTTCCTCAGGCTCTTTACATCGTCTAGCCAGCCACAGTAAGCGCTCCTTGTTCTCTGGACTTATGCCCCGGAAAAGGTTAACCAGAGCCTGCTCGTCCTGAAGTAATTCGTACTCAGCTTTAGGACGTTCATCTCCCATCAGCCAGGAGAGGCTGACATTCTCTGTGCTGGCAATTCGCACAAGGCCATCTACGTCCGGCTGTCCTGAACCGCGTAGCCAGCCTAAGAGCGCATTCCTCGTCACGCCGAGCCGTCTGGCATACTCAGTCTGCGTCATTTTGTGGTTTTGATTCTTGGCCTGCTCCCACAATTCGTTTATCCGTTTATGGAACTTATTCTTCCACATCATCTCTTTCACCCATTTGCATTGTATTTTCCCATATCCGCCGTATAATGTAAGAAAACAAATATATGGAAAGGATATATCATGTTCTCTACCCAAGATGTACAAGCACTTTGCCTTAATGGCAAAATTAAATGGTCATTGCATGTATCAGAACGACTAAGAAAGCGAAATATCCACCCTGACGATGTTTTAAATTGCCTTATGCACGGCGAAATAATCGAAGAGTACCTAGAACTATTGGCTCAATCCGGCCGCCTTGGTTTTTGGCTGCAAACTGGATGGTCAGGTCATTCATGTTGTTGTAGGTGTTGACGATTTTGTTCATATCGTCACCGTATATTACCCCAGCCTTGATAAATTTGAACCTGATCTAAGGACGAGGAGGAAATAACCATGGCATGCTTTTACTGCAAAGGAGATACTGTCGAAAGCACTACCGTATATACTGCTCAAATCGGCAAAGCAATTATTGTAATCAAAAATGTTCCCTGCGAAGAGTGCGAGCAATGCAGTGAAATTGAAATTTCTCATGAAGTTATGCTGAAGCTAACTCGTATCATCGAAACTGCCAAGCAATTAATGCAGGAAGTTGCCGTAATTGATTATCAGCAAGCTGCATGAAAACTTCAAAAGTCTGCAAACACAGTAAGAGGTAACGCCCCTCTTTGCTGTCAAAAGCCTTGACCGAGACCCTCCTAAAGGACAGTCTGCCTGTAAAGGAAAGGCTATGGTGAATATTTGAAATAGCCAAATGATAGAGAATACGGAAATAACATCATACATCTCAGGAGCATTGTCCTCGAATTTCATTTCAAATTTTGCTAAATTAAATTCTTCCATGAGTTCCAATGCCAACTGTCGATATTATTAAATTAACATTTTTTCAAAGGGCTTCTAATCATACGACTTAAACCACCCACAAAACTGATTTTCGCTTTAAGGAAACGCTGATTAAATGAGCTTTTGTCATTGTCGAAGGATTTTTCTGT